>CAZKDT010000333.1:0-3574 GCA_964551515.1 uncultured Desulfobacteraceae bacterium
GCAAGCTTTCATATGCAAGGCACTTAAGGGCGAAGTCATAGTGAACTATTACGGGCTCTTTATAACGCAGCAGGTGAACGCCTCCGGCTCGCCCATTGGGTGAAAATTAATGAATAAAATAGATTGTCATCCAATTTGCCATCCCGGGAAAACGTATGATTCCATGATGGTGTTTAAACCCGCTTCAACTCAGTCGTTTAAAAACTCTCATTAATTTTCATGCAAGATTCAGGTTATCATCTATTTGACAGGAGACTACAGTCGCCATGGGAAGGTTGAAAATACTGGCACAAGGCAAATCTTCACAGGCCATGGCCCGGGCACGAGGCAAGTTGTTTGAAGCGATGATGACCCAGGTCCTGAACTACTATGGGTACAGCGTCAACCGTATCTTGCACACGGATACCGTTGAAATGGAAATCGATATTATGGGGAGACATAAAGCCACCGGTTTGTCATTTTATGCGGATTGCAGGTTTTATGAGGCTGTTTTACCTGCCCACGACATTCAGGCATTTTATGGCAAGTATATGGCGAGATGGCATAAAGATAAACGGTGCCACGGCATCTTTATTGTCCTACCCGGTGTTAATCCGTCTGCCAGGGAATTTTTTCGAGAGCATATAGGGGGAAATTCTGAAGTCACAGCATTTCTTTATGAGGAAAACAAAGTTCTGAAAGCAGTTTCAGGAATTCCGGAAGGTATCAGTCCGGATAGTATCACAAAATGTATTCCCCTGAATATGGGAAAGCCTGGAGAAAGTTTTTTATTATATACCGAAAGAGGATTATTCTGGGTCCAGCTTATTACCTCTCAAGGCAAAATAACCCCTGATCGAATCGCTATTTTTAACGACAGTGGTATCCCTATATTAGATCGATCCATAATTGGATATTTGACAACGCTTTATCCCAAGCTTGCCGATTTTGACAACGTCACTGTTGGAAGTACGGTTGTTCTCCAGCCGGGTCTGTTTCAAGATACAAATGAAATTGTCGAAGTCCGGGGAGGTTCCGGATGCTTCGAGTATCAATTTCCGGCGCCACCGGAGCATTTTATAGGCAGAAGATCTTTGCTTAAAAAACTCGATTCCTTTGCAATCGATTTAATCAATAAAGAGACAACACATCGCGGCATCGTGTTTGAAGCCCCTTCAGGATTTGGGAAAAGCTCGATGGTCCTTGCAAGCGTTGCACGTCTACAAAAAATGGGACACTTTGCCGTTGCCATAGATTCACGAACAGCATCGTCTTCAAGGTTTCTTCCTCGTATAATAGCTTATACCCTCGAAAAGTTCGGAAACTTCGGCGGAATATTAACCGAAACGGATTTTCCAAAATCCGCAACAGGATTTGACAGTGCTGTAGAGGCAATTTTTGACATGGGGAAAGTTCTTGAATCCCAGGGCAAATTACTGCTCATCTTTTTTGATCAGTTCGAAAACATTTTTCTTCTGCCCGATGTGCTGAAACGGATTAAAGATCTGTTTATGCAAATATGTGAAAAACAGACCAACCTGATTTTTGGTTTCTTGTGGAACAGGGATCTTGTTTTATCGACCCATGCATTTTCTGGTGAACTGCTTGGAGCTGTCACGGATAACAGCAAAAAAATGATCCTGAATACTTTTTCAAGAGCTGAAATGGATTCTTTTTTGAAAAAGCTCAGTAAGGAATTGGACGAAACCTTAACAAAAGATCTTAAGTCTTTCCTTGTTGAGTTTTCACAAGGATATCCCTGGCTGCTGAAAATACTTTGCTTTCATGTTAAGCATGCCCGACAATCCGGAATCCCACAGGCAGATATTGTCGGAAATCTTCTGAGTATTGCAGAACTTTTCCAGAATGACTTACAGAAGCTGTCAGATAAAGAGAGCGCCTCACTACTTCAGATTGCCAGGTCTGCGCCGATACGCCTTGCCGAATCAAGACCAATATTTAAACCTCATATTGTACAAAATTTAATCAAGCATAAGTTGGTCGTAAACATCGGCAGCACCATGGACGTTTACGGGGATATTTTTCGCGATTACCTGAACACAGATGTGTTGCCGCATAGGGACAACTATATCCTTGGCGCCAAAACGGGAAATGTTATAAAGGCTGTAAAGATCCTCCATGCGGCGGGCGGTACATTGGACATCTCCGATTTTCGTAAACAGACCGGTTTGCCGGGAAAGTTTTTTTACGGTATCGCGAAAGATATGGATTTCCTCGGACTTGCTAATATTATAAAAGGCGAGGCTTTATTACAGATTAAACTTCCCTCAACGCTTTATGACGTAGAGGTTGTATTACGCAATCATTTGCAAGACAGACTTAAACGTAACCGTCAGGTCATGCGGCTCTTAAAAACTCTTAAAGAGAAGAATGATTTGTCCATAGATAGAGTTGCTAAACTGCTTGAGACTTGGTGCGCTTATATTTTAACCACAAAACAAGGTTGGTTAAAATACGCCTGTATTTTGGCAGAGTGGATGGATACTGCCGATCTGGCCCTTTGGGATAAAAAAAAACGCAGGCTCATTCGCTTTAATCCCGAAACAGAAATTCGTGAACGTCACTTTTTGTTACATAAAAGACGTGGAGCCAGAAACCCGATGATTCAGTACTCTCCTGTTGAAGATATAGCCATAAGGCTTGTTCGGGCCCTTCATGGGGAAGGAAGAATTAATTGGGAAGGCCTGAGCAAAAGCACGATTTTTAGGGCACTTGCAACATTGGAAGATATGGGTTTCATTGAAAGAAAGACGTCATTGATAAAAGTATTGCCAAAAGGAGAGGAATTCGTATCACATTCAGACAGCCGCCCTCTCCTGTTTGCTGAAGCTGCTTTGAAATTAACTTCATTTTCAAATTTTATGGAAATACTTGAGTCACACAAGGTTAAAGGTAGCACTCTTTTAAAGCTTGGTCTTGAACTTTCTGAAAAACTCGGCACAAACTGGAAAAATAGCACTGCCAAGTCGATTGCCAAGATCATGCTGGATTGGGCCCGTCATGCAAAACTTGCACCCGGTGTGTTTGCTGAAATTCGAAAGGGGCCGATAAAAGGCTGGAAAAAGAAGGAAGATCGTCAGATGAGTCTTTTTATAAATTCGTCATAAACAGGGGTATAAAAAGAGTTTGATCCTTTTCGACGGAACATATCGCTTGCAAAGGCAGGAAAACGCTTCACAGGTAACTGTTGGTAAATGGGCCTGTTCCTGGTGGTTGAAAATCATCGATTTTTCAATGGACCATCCAGGAATCCAGTACCTCAAGCCCCATGTCATTATTGCGACACAAACAGGCGAAGGCATTTTCAAAACAACCTGTGCCGAAAGCCTGGGCAAAAGGATATGTAGGGACTTTAATCTAAAAATTGATAAAATATTATGGATCGAATACTATCCGGATGAGCCGGCTCTGTACGTCGCAATCTTTAAACCCAAGTCTTATTTTGGAACTGAAACATTTTATAATCTCGACTGGAGGCCCATTATGTCCAATGAATTCGAAGCCATTAAACCTTATATCCCCGGACCCGAAAATATCGAATGTACATAATAGATCCACTCCTTTTAAAATCCCC
>CAZKDT010000334.1:0-3570 GCA_964551515.1 uncultured Desulfobacteraceae bacterium
TGTTTTTTCTTTAGGCTCACTTATATTCGAGTTCCAGACATTTTACATTTTATTACCCGTTGACGGCTCAATATCACCATTTAATACACCAGAACTTATTGAGATGTTACATAAATGTAACCTGTGAATGCTTACAAAATAACTTAGCGCTTACGGAGGCTTCAACCTAACTTACCGTTTGCTGGAGAATCAATAATGTATGGCTTTTACGGAAGATTTTTAAAAGTCGATCTAACTGATAGAACATATGATATTGTAACCTTACCTGATAGCGTGCTTTTGAAATACCTTGGCGGCAAAGGACTGGCGTCGTATCTCCTTTATTCAATGAATCCCGAAGGCGTTGACCCGCTCTCACCGGACAACTGTCTGATTTTCACAACCGGTCCCATCACCAACAGCATGATATGGGGCTCAAGCCGGTATGGAGTCTATACCAAGTCACCCCAAACCGGTTTTTATTCTGAATCTTACTCCGGGGGAAAAGTGCCTGAAGCTATTGATTCAGCAGGATTTGACGCCATTGTCTTCACGGGCAAAAACAAACGTCCGGCCGTAATTGTAATAGAGCCTGAGGGAGTAGAATTCCATGATGCTGGCGATATCTGGGGAATGGATACTTATGAAACCGAAGATACCGTAAACGAAAAATTCGGCAACGGATCAACAAAATCCGGAGCCGTGGTCATCGGTCCGGCAGGAGAAAACCTTGTTCGATTTGCTGTTATCGAAAACGACTACTGGCGTTCCGCCGGAAGGACCGGCGTGGGAACGATCATGGGTTCAAAAAATCTTAAGGCTATAGTATTTAGAGGTGATAAAAGACGTCCGCTTTTTGATGAGGAACGTGTGAGGCTTTTTTCCAAGGAACTGTCTGCAGAATCAAAAAACAATCCTGCTGCTCTGGCTTACAAAAACATGGGTACGCCCATGATGGTCAAAACCTGCAATCAAGCCGGAGCTTTCCCCACCAGGTACTGGTCTGAAGGTTTTTTTGACAAATGGGAAAATATCAGCGCTGAAGCCTTACATAAGCAGTGCAAAGTTCGGCCCCGTGCCTGCGCTAAATGCTTTATCGCATGCGGCAGAATGACTACTGTGCTAAAGGGCCGCCATGCCGGTCTAAAAATCGAAGGCCCTGAATACGAAACAATTTTTGCCTTTGGCGGTCTATGTATGATCGACAGTATTGAGGAGATTGCTTATTTAAACGACATTTGTGACAGGTTCGGTATGGATACAATATCAGCAGGAAATCTCTGTGGATTTGCAATTGAGGCTGCTAAAAAGAAAAAGATTGCTTTTAAGATAGAATATGGAGATGTAAATGCCATAGCCGGTTTGCTCAAAAAAATCGCAACCAGACAGGGCATCGGTGACATCCTGGCCCAGGGGATTAGACATGCAGCACAAACCTGGAACATGGAAGACATGGCGGTGCATGTTAAAGGACTTGAACTGCCAGGTTATGATCCCAGGGTTCTCAAGGGGTGCGGGCTTGCCTTTGCTACCGCCGACCGTGGAGCATGCCATTTAAGAGCTACTTTCCACAATCCGGAATTAAAGGGCATAATTGACCCGGAGATTATCAAAGGGAAAGCCAAACTTCTGGTCGATTTCGAAGATCGTCTCACTCTCATGGATACCTTTATTCTATGCCGATTTTACAGAGATATGTATCCCTGGGACCGCCTTGGAGAAATTATCGAGATGATCACCGGCTTTAAACAGAACAAAACCGAATTGCGCGAAAGAGCTGCTGAAATATCAACTTTGATTCGTTGCTTTAATATACGGGAAGGCCTGAAACCTGAAGATGATAATCTCCCAAAACGCTTTTACAAAGAAAGTCTTAAAACAGGACACAGGATTAAAAAACAAGAACTCGAAACCATGCTGCAGGAGTATTACAATCTCAGAGGTTGGCGTAAAAACGGATTTCCTGAATTTACGCCGAACATTCCGTGAACAATGCATTATAATTACTCAACTAAATATTAATTTTGTTTTTTTATGAAATATTAGGCTAAAGATTTACATTTTAATATTCTTTTAATTATATCTTGCAAACCTTTTTTAAAGTACTATATTGAGCATTCGTGCCAAATTGAATTGAGGTACTGCCGTATTCATCTCAAGCGATGCCCGCGGATCGATTAACGATTAAAAATCTTGACATTTCGCAATGGCAATCAAATATGATGGTTTCGTAACAAGCCAAAAAACGACTTTTACGAATGTTTTAAAACCCAAAACCTGATGAATTCGATGAATTACGAAATCATCAAAAATGGAGAATAATTAATGGCCTTTGAAACCAAAGAACAAGTTTTAGAAAAAATTCTTTCACAGAAAAAAACCTTGTGCCCCCACTGCGGCCAGGAAATGAGTTTATGGGAGGTTCCTCCTTTTTCCTTCAGCGACGGCCTGGGCTGGGGAGTACCTTACCTGTTTGTATGTTTCAATAATGATTGCCCGCCGTATTTAAAGGGATGGGATGATATAATGGATAATTATGCCCATAAAGCTTCCGTCAGGTGCATGTGTTACCCCGGCACCGAACAATTTCAATACATGCCGGTATTCAGCACCATAGGAGCCACCGGGCAAATCATTGACGATCAGGTTCTAGCAGAACAGGAAATTTTGAAAGAGAACATAAAAAAAGGGTTTTCCATTCTTGCGGGCGCTTATGTATCCAAAGACCCGGTTACTGTGGTCAGATTACTTCTTGATCCTGCCGAACCGCAACGGGTGCGGTTAAAGGCAGCGGAAATGATTGGTGACATAGGAGAACCGGAAGCCATAGATCCCATCAGAAATGCCAGATTCGGCAATGAGATTATCCAAAAAAAAGTCGATGAATCTATAAAGAAGATTCATGAACGATATTTCACCCGAGAGTGTCCTTTTTGTGCGGAAATTATTAAGAAAAGAGCAAAAGTATGCAAACACTGCGGCAAGGAGGTGGCCGGCCAATAAGTTCAGACATAGGTGTCAGGTGTCAGGTGTCAGCCTCCGCTCATCATTCCTGACACCTTAAGATAAGAAACTAAAATAAGATTAAAATTCCATTTGTATACACAGCAATTTTCACCACCCCAGATCTATCCTTTTTCAAAAAATTAAGCGGGTACGTCGGTTTTTAATTTTCCTCCATTAGCGTGAAGAAGGTTTTTGGTCTCTATCCTTTCCGCATCTATCCAGAGACCTTCAAGGTCATAAAAGCTGCGAACCGGTTCATAAAAAACATGAATGATCACATGACCATAATCGAGCAGAACCCACTGCCCTTCTTTTTTGCCTTCCACACTTAACGGCGTTATACCGTGCTTCTTTAAATCCACCTGAATATGTTCCGCTATTGCCATAACCTGGCGATTGGAACGTCCGCTACAGATGATGAAAACGTCGGCAATAGAAGATAATTTTCGAACATCCATAACAACAAGATCCATTGCTTTTTTTCCCATAACGGCTTGGATATAAAGATTAAGGAATTGGGCCGGATACGGATCGGGAAGATTTGTCATAAATAAAGTCCTTTGCTTTTTATAAAGCCTTCGACGA
>CAZKDT010000335.1:0-3567 GCA_964551515.1 uncultured Desulfobacteraceae bacterium
CGGTTTCGACAACGTGAGCGTTATGCCAAGCGTATCCAATAAATATTTTTTAAGCCGATTAACTAAATCTTTCATCCCGATATTTCTCTTAATGTTAAAGTGTTTTTTGCACAGTAACATACATTGCGTTATTGTGCAAAAAATATGTTAATTTATTGCCCCTCCGGAAATGGGCTTTTTGAAAATCAATTTCCTGCCGGCTTATATCCCCAATTCCTCAAAATTCCCGGCAATCCGCTCTGCCAGTTCCACGGCTTCCGCATTCAATTCATTAATCTCGGCGTGTATCGCGCGCATGGTTTCCTCGAAATCGAAGTCCTCATCCACCTCTTCCCGCGCCACATCCACATAGCGGCCCGGGGTGAGGCTCCAGTCGTTCTTTTCGATTTCATCGATGCCGACCAGCTTGACGTAAATGGTCTCGCATTTTGACGGGCTGTTGCCCAAATCATTTTTCGTTGGCTCTGAAACCTTTTTTGATAAATTTAAGGCTCGCTCCAGGCGATTCAAAACTCACAACATAATGACACCGCTTTTCTTCGCTGTAATTTTTTGTTATTTTAGGGGTCGTGAAACATCAAAAACTATGATTCTTATCAATTCTTTGTCTCTTTCAGGAATTAAATGCTCCAGAGCTAATTCCAACTCTTTTGCTGTGTTAGGCATACTAATCCCCCTTGGTGGACATGGTGGATTTTTATAATCAGTTCCATACCAAAAAACCAAAAATCTTCCGCGCTGCCCTGCGGCAGGATCTCTCATATAAAGTTTTTTTAATTGATAAATTGGTGCATTCCATAATTCTTTATGATAGTGACGCTTTATTTCTATAGGAAGATTGAACCGAGAATATAAAATCTTAATGTCTGCTCGTTTTTGTTCTGCATACCTACCTTCAGGTTCAGCTTGAATTCCACTCCTGAGCAAATTTGGGCGAAGTCTTTCTAATAGGCGATCACGTCCATCGTCTTCCGACCGGGCATCTTTATTTGGCCTGGAGTAAGAATCAACATTCCAAAAATTTTAAATCCATCCGTAGAACCATGACGTAGCTCTTCCCTGATTACGCATAGCTGAGAGTATACTAGTGCCTGTAAATCTGAATTGTTCGCAGGGGAACTTTGAGCAAGAGTCGATATAATTTGAGAAGGAACTCCCCCAAAAATACTATCACGAGGTTTAAATACTAATCCAGATATTCTAATAAGAATTGATATTTGTTTAGGAGTTAATTTTATATCATTTTTTTATCTTCTTCTCTCACTGAGCTAATGAAGTTTATTAACAGCTCTAATTTTTTTCTGATTTGCCAATATAGCGAATCAATTTATCGGAAAATTAATCAGGGTTTAAAAGAAAACCTGTTGCATACCAGTAGACTCGATTTGCACCTCTAACCAACCGACATCGAATTTGATCAAGCACTGCGCTACCGTCTTCTGTTTTAGCCCTTTGCTCATCAAGGCCATCAAGGTATAACGTTTTGTCTTTCCATCGCTTTTTTACATCAAGCGCTAAAAAATCTCGAATCCTCACATAAACGGCGTTTTTTTCAGTTTCAGCGGCATTTAAAAAACTTGTTGTTTTACCTGACCCTGGATCACCAAGAACTACAATTGCCTGCTTATTAAAGAAGTCAGACAAAGATTTTGCTGCATCTTCATCGTAATTACTTTTTGGTCTAATTTGGGTAAATAGCCTATCTACTATTCGCATACTGATTCTATGTGTCTAATGATTTGATATAATTAGAGACTTGCTTTTATTATAGTTTTAATACCCCACCTGCTTGCAGCGGGGAGCTTTATTGTAAAATTATGTATATTGTCTTTTAGTTTGGATAAACAGTTGCTAACTTATTATCATAAAAACACAAAACCCCTTAACTCATTATTGAGAAAAGGGGTTTTTTTCATCATACAACTCTCCACCGGTTATGGTTTAAGTGAATGCTATGGAAATTTTGAAAACAATTAGTCCATAATAAAGAAATAGTCAAGAATTCTCAAAAATTAGGTTGTATAACCCGGAGCCTGTGAGTGGGCCTTAAGGCAAAAGAAGTTCTTTACAAAATTTGTGAGCAGGCAGCACTCTTATTCTTTTTTTTCATAATCCTTACTGCTGGTATTCACCTGGTAAAATCTATAGAACACGATTTTACTCATGAGTAAAGTAGAGTCTGTATGATTATTATAATTTATAGTTACAACTTTTTTATTTTTAAATAGAGTTCGTCGAGCTGGGCTTTTCCTGCTTGAGCAGGGGCATTGGTCATCAGACATGCCGCTTTCTGAGTTTTGGGAAAGGCGATCACGTCCCGGATGGAAGGCTGTGCGCACAAAATCATTACCAGTCGGTCAAAACCCATGGCTATCCCGCCGTGGGGCGGGGCTCCGGAGTCCAGAGCCGAAAGCAAAAATCCAAATTTTTCCTCATAGGTTGCCCGATCCATTCCCAGTGCTGCAAACACCCTTTCCTGCAATTTTCTTTCATGAATACGAATGCTTCCCCCACCGATCTCCGAACCGTTTAACACCAGATCGTACGCCTTGGATCTGACGGAAAGCGGGTCTTTCTCCAACAGGTCATAATCCTCATCCAGAGGTGCTGTAAAGGGATGGTGCAACGCCTGGTTCCGTTTTTCGTTTTCATCAAATTCCATCAACGGGAACCGGGTAATCCAGACAAAACTGAACGTGTCTTCATCTACCATGCCCAGTTTTTTCCCTAAAAAGTTTCGAAGGTGGCCCAGTGCCTCGTTGGTGATCTTGGGCTGATCGGCCACAAAAAACACCAAATCGCCGTGCTGCATATCAATACGCTCTGCAAGTGCCTGCTTTTCATGGTCGGTGAAGAATTTCGCAATGGGGGATTGCCAGGAATCTTCACGCACCTTAATCCATGCCAGGCCTTTGGCCCTGTAAATGGAGACAAATTCCGTTAAATCGTCTATTTCTTTTCGTGTAAAATTGACGCACCCCTTGGCATTAAGCGCCTTGACGATTCCTCCCTTTTTAACCACATCAGAAAAAAGCTTGAAACCCGCGTCCTGGACAATGTCCGAAATATCCACGAGTTCCAGTGCAAACCGAATATCGGGTTTGTCCAACCCAAAACGGCCAACCGCATCATCATAGGAAAGACGCGGGAAGGGTGTATTAAGATCCACGTCCAGAGCATCCTTGAAGAGTTCAACCATCATGTTTTCTGTAATGTTCATCACATCGTCTTCTCCCACGAAGGACATTTCCATGTCGATCTGGGTAAACTCGGGCTGGCGGTCCGCCCTGAGGTCTTCGTCCCTGAAACATTTTACGATCTGGTAGTACCGGTCAAACCCGGACATCATCAGCAGTTGTTTGAAGATCTGGGGGGACTGGGGCAAGGCGTAAAAAAGACCAGGGTTCACCCGGCTGGGCACTAGATAGTCCCTTGCACCTTCGGGTGTGCTGCGGGTCAGCACCGGCGTTTCAATATCGATAAATCCGAGAGTATTCAAATATTGCCTGATGGAAGCGGAAGCCGCGTGCCTTTGGATGATATTTTTTTGCAAAAGGGGGCGCCGCA
>CAZKDT010000336.1:0-3567 GCA_964551515.1 uncultured Desulfobacteraceae bacterium
TGAAGGAGCAGATTTCTCATTTTTCCGGTTTTCTACTATACAGGCTATGTTATCAATAATCTCAAAAAGCTTTTTCTCATTTATGGGTTTGGTGATATAGTAATCCATTCCTGCTTCAAGGCATTTTTCCCGGTCTCCCTTCATGGCATGGGCTGTCGTGGCAATGATGGGGATCCTTGGGATTGATGATTGTTGATTGGCGCTCCGGTTAAATCCCCAAAGGGGTTCCGCAAAAGCGGAAATTGAACGGGGTAAAATTGGCGATTGATGGTTTTGTTCTGGCTTCTCGCTGCTTGATGCTATTTGTTTTGCCAACTTTCTATCTTCTGTCTTCCGTCTTCTTTCCTCTATTTTTCGTATTTCTCTGGTAGCTTCAAGGCCGTCCATTTCCGGCATCTGCACATCCATTAGAATAAGATCAAAATCGTTCTCTTCAATGGCATATAGGGCCTCTCTTCCATTTGATGCCAGGGCAACACGATGATTCCTTAATTTTAAAAGTTCCAATGCCAGTTTCTGGTTAACCGGGTTGTCCTCAACCAGGAGAACGTTGAGCCTTTTACGAGCTTCCTGAATAGTATGTCTGGTGATGACAGAGGCTTTTTCTTCGCTGGTGTGACCCAGAGCCATGAGGACCGTATCTAACAGCTCCGATTGCTTCACAGGCTTTAGTAAATATCCTGATATGCCCAACGCTTTGCAGCGGGCTGCGTCTCCTTTCTGGCCCAGGGAGGCGGTTAAAATGATTTTTATCGATGCCCTAAATGGGCTCTCATTTATTCTTTTGGCAACTTCAAATCCGTCCATGCCCGGCATCTGAAGGTCCAGCAGAAGAAGCCGGAAAGGCTTCCCGGAGTCGAATGCACTCTTCATGAGTGCAAGGGCCTCATGACCATCTGCTGCTACTGTCGGCATTAGATTCCATGAAGTACTCATTTCCTGAAAGACCAGGCGATTGGTCTCATTGTCGTCCACGATCAGAACCGGCACGCCCGACAGATCCAATTGCTTCAGGTGAGGAACATTTTTGACTTTTGCCCGGTTCAATCTGAAGCGGGCTGTGAAGTGAAAGGCAGCGCCGGGACCCACTTTGGATTGACGATTGGTGGTTGACGATTGATGATTATTTTGATTTCTGATTTTTAGTTTCTCATTTTTCAATCGACAATCTTCAATCGACAATTGACAATCCAAAGGGTTTTCCACCCAGAGGCGCCCACCCATCATCTCCACGATTTGTTTGGAGATAGACAGACCCAGTCCCGTGCCCCCATATTTTCGGGTGGTTGAACCATCTTCCTGGGTAAAACTTTCAAAGATCTTCTCTACTTTATCCGGCGAGATTCCAATTCCCGTGTCCGATATAATAAAATGCAGAAGAACCGATTGGTCTTCCTGCTTTTGCGTCTCTATGCGGATGATCACGTGTCCTTTCTCAGTAAATTTTATGGAATTGCCTGCCAGATTGATGATGATCTGGCGAATCCTGCCGGGATCACCTTTCAACGCAGTGGGAACATCCGGCTTGATGTGGCAGATCAGCTCCAACCCTTTGGCGTTGGCTTTCACAGCAAGCATGTCAGCAGCATTCTCTAAGGTCGTGCGAAGGTCAAAGTCGATTTCCTCCAGCTCCAATTTTCGTGCTTCGATCTTGGAAAAATCCAGGATGTCGTTTAAAAGATTAAGCAAAGAATCAGCAGATATTTTTAACATTTCCAAATAGTTTCGCTGCTCCTTGGTCAGATCGGTGGCCAAAGCCAGTTCCGTCATACCGATGATCCCGTTCATGGGCGTGCGAATTTCATGGCTCATGTTGGCCAGGAACTCGCTTTTGGCAAAGCTGGCTTCTTCGGCCTTACGCCGCGCTTCAACCAGATCGGTGATGTCGAAAAAGATTCCGTCTATATGTTCAATCTCGCTCTTTTGGTTACATATGATCTCGCTTCTTTCGCTTATCCAGATGATCTTCCCGGTCTTTCCTCTGATTCTGTATTCTCTCACATACGACCGGTTCCCTTTTAAGGCTGAAATAAATTTTTCTCTGGCGGATTCCATATCTTCTTCAACAATAACATCGGACCATTTCATTTTCCTGGAGTTAAATACGTCAGCTTCATAGCCCGTCAATAGCTCGATCTTGTTACTGATGAAATCAAGCGAAAAGTCTGCATATCCCCTGAATACCACACCTTGAAGATTTTTTAGCAGCAGTTTGTAATTCTCACGGCTCTCGTGAAGCGATTTCTCCGTTTCTTTGCGCTTTGCAATCTCTTTCTCGAATTCATTTATGGATATAATTTTCTTTTTTAGATTCCCGGACATATCATTAAAGGCCCTTGAGAGTTGGCCGATTTCGTCCTTTGAGTCTGTTGCTACACTATAGTCCAGGTTGCCCTGGCCGATAATCTCAGTTCCTTCATGGAGCCTGCGAATAGGTCCGGTTATATGTCTTGAAACAAAAACACCTGCCAACCATGCTATTAGGGGGATAAAAAGTATTATCGTAATAAAAGTGATTTTCAGGCTATTTAAAGGCGCAAATGCTTCAGATTTATCAACCTTTGCAATAAGACCCCATTGCACTTCCGGTATATGGTCGTATATCCCGAGGACCGTAATTCCCCTATAATCCTTATATATTAAAGCTTCATGCTCATAAGGTTTTAGTCCAAATAATCCAATATGTTCCAAACATTTTCTTGCATTTTCGGACTCAATTTTCAGGTTAAGGGAGGTGTCTTTTATGAAGCGGGAAGGGGTGATCATATAGCCCTGTTTGTTAATAAGATAAATCTCCCCTGTTTCGCCCAGGCCGGTTTTATCGGTAGTTATTTGATTTAAAAAGTTCAGGTTAATTCTGACGCAAACTATGCCCAAATATTTTTTTGCCTCTATATTTAAAATGGGAGCGGAAAGAACAATAAATTTCTGACCGGTTGTTTTGGAAAAAAAGGCATCTTTAATATGCGGTTCTGATTTGGCTTTAAGAAAGCATGGATCCGTGGACATGTTCAGTCCGATTTTTTTCGTATCGCTGGATACAGCGATATTACCCGCTGCATTTAATAGAAAAACTTCATAAATAGATTCACTAACTTCAGATGTTTTTGTCAGCCTCTCTATAGCATCAGCAAATTTATCTGTGTAATCCGCGTCCTGTTTGTTTGTCCCCAAAAAATTATAAAGGACTGTGCTCTGGGATAACTGCAATATACGTTCTTTTTGTATGTTTAGGCATGTTCTTATGTGGTGTGCTCTTGAATGGGCGGTTGACTGTAAATGATTAACTATTAAATTTTTCAGGTTGTTTTTGGAAATCGTGTAAAAAACAGACCCTCCAATAATTGTAAGTGCTAAGCCAGTTATAAGAAAAGAGACGGATATTTTATTGGTTATCTTCATTTTCGCGAAGCTTCTCCTTGACGGGTGTAAATCAAGACGGTTGTTTGCTAAGGTTGCGGTGGCTATTTGGTTTCAGGTGTCAGGTTTCAGGTCTGGCGATTCCTGACACCTGAAACCCGAGACCCGACATTGGAGTAGTAACTCTCATTATGGCGCCAAGTTCAT
>CAZKDT010000337.1:0-3561 GCA_964551515.1 uncultured Desulfobacteraceae bacterium
AGAGAAGCGGGGCCGGAGGCTTGATCTTGAACAAAAATCCTCATTTATGGATGGAGACTAGTTTGATTCTCAGTTGTTAAATGGTTATTCACCACGAAGTGAACGAAGAAACACGAATTCACTATTATTTATTGTATTGTTTCGTGGCCTTCGTGATCTTCGTGGTAAGACAATCATAATGCGATGTTTGCACGCAGTCCTGAAACACAGATCATTTCCGGACTTTTTGAGAACTTACTGTATGCGGGGTACAATTCAAAATAAAGACAAAGAATTTGTTTCCAAACAATGTTGAATTAACAGGGCTTTTATTCTGGACCTTAGTACAGAGGCGCTGGCGCCTGAAACCTGACACCTTGGTGCCCTGGTGCCTTAGTGGCAGAATGGAAAAAGTTTTGGCACAAAAAGCAAAAAATATACAACTAAGGAATTAATAAAGGAATGAATCATGATTCTAATTAATGAAAATTATCTGAAACTTCAGTCTTCATATCTGTTTGTTGAAATTGCCAACCGTGTATCTGCATATCAGAGAGAGAACCCGGATGTCGAAATTATACGTCTTGGAATCGGTGATGTAACTCTTCCGCTTCCTCCGGCATGTATTCAAGCGTTTCAAAAAGGTGTGAAAGAGATGGCTTCGGATGCGACTTTCCGCGGCTACGGACCTGAGCAGGGGTATGGTTTTTTAAGGGAAAAGGTCGCTTTCAACGATTATCAGCTTCGGGGGGAGGATATAAGTCCGGATGAAATATTTGTAAGTGACGGTTCCAAATGCGACACGGCAAATATCCAGGAGCTGTTTGCCAAGGATATTCGCCTGGCGATTCCAGACCCGGTATATCCGGTTTATCTTGACACAAATGTGATGGCGGGCCGTACCGGGAATTTTAATGACGGGAGGTATGACAAAATTCTTTATTTGGAGAGTTTGCCCGAAAACGGCTTTGTTCCACGCCTTCCTGAGGAACCGGTGGATTTGATTTATCTTTGTTTTCCCAATAATCCCACCGGCGCAACCATTTCCCGGGACATGTTGAAGACCTGGGTAAACTTTGCCCGGGAAAATAAAGCACTTATCCTTTTTGATGCAGCCTATGAATCCTATATCCGGGACCAAACCCTTCCCCGCTCTATTTTTGAGATTCAAGGCGCTCGCGAAGTGGCTATCGAGTTCAGGAGTTTTTCAAAAACCGCCGGTTTTACCGGTACCCGTTGTGCCTACACAGTTGTTCCCAAAACCTGCATGGCTTATGACGGGAGCGGTCAGAAGCATTCCTTACATACGCTGTGGAACCGGCGGCAGTCAACCAAGTTTAACGGTGTGTCTTATCCGGTTCAGAAAGCGGCCGAAGCGGTCTACAGTGAAGAAGGTAAAGCCCAGATCATCGGATTGACAGACTATTATTTGAAAAATGCTGACTTGATACGAAAAGAGATGGCAGAACTTGGTTTTGAAATTGTAGGCGGTGAAAATTCACCTTATATCTGGGTGAACTGTAAAAGAGATGCCTGGGAATTTTTTGATCTGCTTCTTAAAAGAGCCGGTGTAGTCACAACCCCGGGGCCCGGGTTTGGCAAATGCGGCAATGGCTTTATCCGTATCAGTGCCTTTAATAGTTACGAAAACGTTGAGAAAGCGATGGAACGAATCAAAGACGTTCTTTGATCGGTGCTCATAATATATCAGAAATTAATTAGAAATTACAAAACATTTCAATACAGGCAGTGATCAAAAATATAACGATCACATATACAATAGGAAGTAGCGGTTTCTGTGAAGTGAATAAGCTCGGGCAGAGAAATCCTTTGATTAAAACCTCCCAAATGCGGTCCGGTCATAAGGGTTATATCTTCAAGACCTCTTGGCAGTCCCGCTATGTTGTTTCGGCTGAACCCGCGTTCCAATAAAAATTCATTGAATTCAACATCGCTCATCGCCTGTTGATCCGTGGCTCTGAAAATTTCCTCCATGTATCGATCAACTCCGAATTCATCAATCAAACGTAAAACAAAATTATCAAAATCAACAGGGAAACGATTGCCTGTTTTTCTTCCTGTGAAGCCTTCATAATATGAGTTAAACGAAGCTTCTATCAGCTCCCGCATTAAATCTGGGCAAAAAAGATTCCGTGCGTCAACGGGATATCCTTTTTTATCAAAGCCCATCCGTTCAGGATGATGATTGCGGAAATAACTTGCACATATAAGAATAAGGCTTATAAAATGATTTCCAACCAGCCTGTAATATCTGAAAGAAGAGCCTGAAATAGCCTCAAGGTGCTCAAAATCTCTAATCCCCGATTTACCCAGATTAGGATAGCGGCATGACAGTAACCATCTGTCCAGCCTCCCTCCTCTGGGCCATTCATAATATCCTCCGTCACATCGCCGGTAGCTTTGTATACGATTATGAAAAAGAGGTACCGGCGCTGTGTGAACAATACCCATGGACGCCAGTCTTCCCAGAAGCCAGGCGTTACGCTTCATAACCTCCATAAAATTCTCCCGATCCACACGTTCTTCATCAGGAAGGGGATTCGGATAAACAAAATAGTCGGGATGGACCGTAAACCCTATGGCGGAATCCATGCGTATACTAACGCTGTTTTTCAGTTTATCCGGGGAATTTATGATCCTAAATAGATGTGCTTCTCCAAACCTTAACGGTGCGGGTATATCAAATCTTACCGGAAATTTGTGCTTGATCGTTTGCAAATACTCCATCCATAATGCCTCACGATTCAAGGATGAATTCTCAGAATTCGATCTCGATAGTTTTATTACAAACACAAGATCATTGGCTATGGAGAACACAAGACTTCGCCCCATACATTTCATATGGCAGTATTCATTTAAACCTGTTTTATCACACAACTCATCCCATCGGATTGCAGAAACTTTTTTTATGGGTTCCTCATTTAAAAAGGGCCCTTTTATATTCAGAGGAAGCGAGCCCAATGCCTCGGCTGCTGCCCGATGGGAAGCCCCAACTGAACCAGCAATAATATGTTTAAGACTTTCTATAGATTCTGCGGCCAGGTCCGGGTTTTCACCGGCGGACGCAAGAAACCTGAGGGTTTTTGCTGCTTTTCTGTATAAAAAATAGGATTGCCTCTGGTGGGAATGAACCTTTTTTAGGATAACACTCTGCAGCGCATGAACCGTCTGTGACGATGCTAAAGAGGACCTTTTTTCTAACTCGTATTCAAGAGTGGAAACCGCCATATATGTGGCGGAAAAGTCTAAACATGAGTTTAATAAATAATTTTCACTATCAACAAGATTTCTGTACATATCCTTGCTTTTAACTCGGTTCAGTCCGCAAATCAAGTGTTCAATTATCCCTAACGTTGCAAAAGTTGAGGTGTTGCAGATCCAAGGCGTCAAGGACGCAGCTGTAGTAATTTACCGCAAGCCCTTGACAACGCTGGAGATGCGGTGCCATCGGCTTTCCCGTAGGGTAAATAACAGGGCTGTTTTTCACTGATTTCAGGATGCTATCCGGAGTTCATTCCAGCAGAACAGTTAAAACAGATTGAATAGCTTGTAATTGTTGCT
>CAZKDT010000338.1:0-3534 GCA_964551515.1 uncultured Desulfobacteraceae bacterium
TCGGAGAGAAGCGGGGCCGGAGGCTTGATCTTAACGAAAAATCATAGTTTTCGTTCGGGCGCTACTTAGAAAATATAGAGTAAAAAAAAGGGGGGGGGTAAAAAAGATGAAAGTTTTAGGTATAGCCTTACTATTGATAATTTGTTTTTCTCCTTTGAATACTTTTGGCGGGTGCATAAAGGGAGATTGTATAAACGGGCAAGGCGCCTTCATCCATCCCGATGGCAACAAATACACGGGTCAATTTAAAGATGGCAAGATGAATGGCAAAGGGGCGTTGACATCTCCTGATGGCGAAAAATATGTGGGTGAATTTAAAAACAACATGCTGAACGGACAGGGAATTCTGGTTCGGCCCAACGGCGTCAAGTATGTGGGCTAATTCAAAGATAATAAGCTGCGCGGAAAAGGGATTTTGACTTCTGCCGACGGCAAGAAAATGGTCGGCAAGTTTAAATTTGGTGAGTTTTCCGGGAAATAACCAAAAGCATATAGCCTACTAACCTCTTACAACAAAGGTTTGCACCACATCAAAGAGATTGTTTACGCTAACGGGCTTGGCGAGAAAGGCATCTGCCCCGGAATCCCTGGCGAGTTGTTCATTGGCAGGATTGTCAGACATCAGAAGGCATTTTTTGCCCGGACTTTTTTCCTTGAATTTAGCCATAAGTTCAAACCCGTTCAACCCGGACACGTCAATCTCTGAAATAATTATATCGAAACTCTCATAATCCTCTATATATCTCCAGGCAGCCAAACCATTATCAAAAGATAAGACATCTCTGTTTACACAATACATTAAAACTGTGACCATAAAATCTCGGACCATCAGATCATCATCAATAACAGCTATCTTTACGTTTGGTATATTGACCTGGTTCACGCTACTTTTAGAAAATCCACTTCTCGAATTTGGAATTTGAATATAAGAGTCTCGCAGATCTTGTTCAAATTATCGGTGAGAGCCCTTTTCCTGAAATGACCCTTGAGACGGTCCTCAGCTAGAGCTTTCGCCATTACGGCCAGAAGCTGAACTCGCTGATGAAACAGATGCTCCTCCGAAGTCTTTCCTTTGGAAACAATGTCTGCCTGGAAATCCAAGCCGTTGTTTTTTAAAGTTGAGGACTCGCTAACCATATGGAGGGAGTGATAGAAAACATGATTCGCATTTTCTATGATGGCCTTTTTTCGGTAATTTCCAAGGGGACAGTCTTTTAAATAGGCCTTGGCCATAATAACAAGAAGTTTTAATCGTGATGAAAAAATATCATCCTCTGACATGGCTCTCATCTCCACGGGCTCCGGCCCCAATTTAACCATAATATGTCCCTCTCTTCGAGTCTCTTGGCAAATAATATTACCACAACGCCATCTAATATACTGTGCTCTTTAACCTATCAGAACGCCGATGTCAATAAATATTCTCAGGAATTTAGCCGGCTTAAAAGTTCCTTTTTTTCTTTCTCCGACAAATTGCGCCAGGCTCCTTCGGCCAGCTTTCCTAGTTTAATTTTTGAAACCCTTATCCGCCTTAATCTTGTCACATGGTTCCCAACTTTTCTGACCATGCGCCGTATCTGCCTGTTTTTACCTTCTTTGAGTATGATACGAAAACGTCTGGAAGAAATCCTCCGGATCTTTGCGGGTCTGGTTTTGGTCCCCATCATGGGCAACCCTTCGGCAATGCTCCGGAGAGAACCATCGGTTATGGACCTTGAAACGGTGACATCATATTCTTTTTCGTGATCAAAGGAAGGATGTGAAAGTCTGTGATGGAGACCGCCGTCATTGGTCAAAATCAGAAGCCCGGTTGAGTCCTTGTCAAGCCTTCCTACGGGATAAACACGCTCGGATATATCTATAAGATCCAGCACGATTTTTTCACCCGGATGGCTGCAGCTTGTGACGTATCCTTTTGGCTTGTTCAGCGCTATGTACATCGGCTCCCTTTTTAGTGTTATAATCTTTCCATTAAATTCTACGATGTCTTTCTCAGGGTCTACCTTTGTGCCAAGCTCGGTAATAATCCTGCTGTTTACCCTGACAAGCCCTTCTCTAATATACTCTTCTCCCCTCCTTCTGGAACAAATGCCAGCTTCGGAAAGAAATTTTTGCAAACGCATCATAGTCATGGATGGAAACTTAAGACCTGTAATCTGCGTTGATTCTTACATAGTCCACGGAAAAATCACAGGTATACATCAAATCAGAACCCCGACCCATGTTTAAATCAATGATGACGACAAATCCTGGTTTAGAAAGAACTTTTGTGGCTTCAGCCTCAACGGCTTTTCCGCACCCCATGCCGCCTTTCACCATTTGAACATTATCAAAATAAACATCTATCTTATTTGGGTCTACTTTAGCATCCGCCCTGCCCACAGCACCTAGGATACGTCCCCAATTGGCATCCTCTCCAAAAAATGAGGTCTTCACCAGAGGAGAATGGGCAACCGTGTCTGCAACTTTCCGGGCATCAGAGTGCGACACCGCCCCTCGAACTATAATTTCAACCAGCTTTGTCACCCCTTCCCCGTCTCTGACCAGCTGTTTGGCCAGGTCCAGTAAGATTTGATCCAAGACCTTTTGAAAAATATTTTTATGGGCTACGCTTTGAATAACGGCCCCGGACAGCCCGTTTGCCATGATCATAACCGTATCGTTGGTGCTGGTATCCCCGTCAATGGTTATCCGGTTGAAAGAACGGTCTGCAGCTTTAACCAATGTCTCTTTTAAAACATCCGGTGATACTCCCACATCGGTACAAACAAAGCAGAGCATTGTCGCCATATCCGGACGGATCATTCCTGCGCCTTTGGCAACACCGGTAACGGTAAAAGTCTTTCCTTCCACAACTGCTTGTGAAGAAACCATTTTAGGAACCGTGTCTGTTGTCATTATGGAGCGGGCCAAGTCGGCAATTCCTTCAGGCTGAAGGGATTGCACAAGATCCGGAACTGCTGTTTTAATCTTTTCAATGGGCAGGGGCGCGCCGATAACACCGGTTGAAGCTACAAAAACCAGATCGTTTGAAATTCCGAGTTCGGACGCTGCAAGACGGGTCATGGTTTTGGCATCATGCATCCCCTGTTCGCCGGTACAGCAATTGGCATTGCCGCTGTTGACAATAACCGCCTGGCAAACACCCGATTTTATCAACTCCATGTCAAGAAGAACCGGCGCCGCCTTAACCCTGTTCTTAGTAAACAGACCGGCAACCGTCGCCGGCACCTCTGAATAGATAAGCCCAAGATCTTTTTGACCTTTTTTTTTAAGACCCGATGCAACCCCGGAGGCCTTAAATCCAGGACACATTATAACGCTCATGTTTATACGTTTCCTTTAAAATTCATTTTAATATATCCTTCCCGTATCAGGGCAAGCGCATTTGAATCCCAATACAAGGAGAACGCTCCACGACGGCGTGCATCTCTTTCCAACCGACTGAAACTTGTGCTTAAGCACGGGTGTAATTCACTGCTGTTGGTTTACGACAGCCATTCATTCCTTATCACCGGGATCTGAAGATCAGGT
>CAZKDT010000339.1:0-3530 GCA_964551515.1 uncultured Desulfobacteraceae bacterium
TTGTATTGATGGTGATCCCAAAATGAATCATTTAAAAGCAAATAGACAGCTTCAGTTCTTGGGTTGGAATGATATTGAGATGGATTATAATACGTTACAGATAGCAGTAGCATTTTTTAAAGCAGAAGCTACGACAATCAGCCTTGCAACTTAATAACCAAATACATGTAAAAGCAGTGATTCAGGGACCATGTCCATTACATTCAAGATGCTTTAACTCAATTATGCATTCCCAAAAGTAAAAGATTGGAAATCCAAAACATAACCTCAGTTTTCCTACTCTAATAAGAAAAATCGATCCGGTTCCACCTTTAGCTTGGTCTTTAGTAACTCCAAGTTGACTGGAAAGAAGATCGACTAAACCCATGTCTCCAGCATAGGTTGGTGTATACATTATCCAGCAAAGCAAAAAAAATATTGAAAATATCTCACTTGTATACTGTCTTCTAATCATTTCACACTTCCGCTGTCTGTTATCTTTTCTTTCTTACCATCAGCACATTCTAAATTAATTCTCGTACATATTTCAATAATCAAAAAGGCAAACCCTGTAAAATGGATTTGCCGTTTTTGAAAAACGATATCCCAAATAATTTAGAACCTCAAAAACGTGTCATTCAAAGCAGATATCAGCCATTAGTATCGGTAGCTATAATGCCTTTATACTTTGATTTTTTTTGGTTATCGTCTTTACAGGAAAATATTGCCCAAATTCTAAATACAGACCTCGTCATGCAACTTGAAAAAATAATCGTGACTCCTTAATTTTTGGGGGATTGTATGAAAATTGGACAATAGCCCTCAGGTTTCACCACGCCCGATAATGTCCCAAAAAAAAGACCTGTTTTTCAATCATGTTACGAGATCTGAACTTAAAGGGTGGTGCAAAAAATGGGGGCAGGTCAAATATATGCGACATTCTGGTATTTATAAAAAGAAGAAGTGTTCATTATTTAGTCTTTTACTTTTATTCATCGGAATTAGTGGTATGATTTTTGTTGTCACTTTTGATTTCTTCAAAGCCAGTGTACCGAATTTTGGAATTAATCAATTAGCAGGTTTTGTTGTTAGCGCAATAATTGCCTTGGCAGGACTGCGTAGAATTGCACTTCTGAGAGCAAGAATATGGGATGGTTTGTTACTTCTTATTTATCTGGCTGGTATAGTGTTCATGGGGCTAAGATTTAATAATCATGGCCTTAATAGGTCAAGTGGTATGTTGCATGATCTTAGCTTTTCTTTTTCTGATGTCGCTATAAATATTTTGGGCTTTGCGGGGTAACCAATACAAAAACCATGGAAAATTTCCGAGCCCTGGCCGGTTGGATAACAAAAAGACCAAAACCGCCGTTGCTTATCGCCAGCACGCTACTGGTTCCGGGATACGTGGATGAACACGAGGTGGCTGAAATCGCGGGGTTTATTTCAAGCCTCCATCTGGAAATTCCTTGCCGTCTGCTGGCATTTTACCCACAATTTTATCTTAACGATCTTCCCACCACGTCCAGGTCTCATGCCCTCCGTTGCCGTGATGCCGCCAAAAAGGCCGACCTGCGAAATATCCGTATAGGGAATGTGCGTCTTTTAGCAGAAGGCTATTAGCCAGAATTTATCAAAAAGAGAACCTGATAGTTTGAGTTGAAGCAAAAGGTTTGTTGTGTTATTGGGTAGGTGCATAAATTACGAATATACTTTGGCAGTTTTTTTAAATCAAATAAACCAAAAGGAGAAGCTTACATGGAGAAAACTGATATTTTAATAGATCAAAAGGGCGTTTGCCAACCATTCACCGAAGAACAACAGTCCGTGCTGAAGGCAATGGATAAATGGATTGAGGCCGTCACCACCACTGATCCTGAGACGGTAACAAAATTGTATGCCAAAGATGCCGTTTTCTGGGGCACGGTTTCCCCTTTTATGCGAACAACTCCTAAAGGAATAAAGAATTATTTTGAAGGTTTCATGGGGTTGAAAAATTTAAATGCCATCTACTACAAACCCATGGTAAGAGTGTATGGCAATATCGCTATAAACTCTGGTTATTACACATTTTATTATAATAAAGATGATAAATTGGCAAGCATACCCGCTCGTTATACGTTTGTTTATCGCAAGGACAGCGATGGAGAGTGGTACATTATCGATCATCATTCTTCGGCCGTGCCTCAAAATGTGTAGCATTCTCATAGCCTAACCCGGACAAGCCGGAATTAAAAATATTCGCCACGAAGCTTGCTATATTGCAGTAAGCGTTGGTGCCTTAGTGGCAATATTGAAAAAGTTTTGTCACAAAAAGCACAAAATTCACAATTAAGAAACTAACCGTTTTGGATTGAGGATATTCTAAAACAAGTACTTTTTAAGTTTCATAATTAGATTTACTTTTTATTAAATCGGCTTTGCTGAAGTAGCTGGAGAGAAACCGGGCACTATAAGATATTTTTTAATGTAACTTACATACAATTGAAACCCAATTTTCTTGTGTAAGTATCTTGATCACATTGAAACTCAGCTGTTCCATTTTTTTTAAAACCGGGATCTTTTGCTCTTCGATAATCCCCGAGCAGATAAATATGCTTTTTTTGACCATTTTTTTTTTGATGTTGTCAAGCAGCATTAAAATAGCCTTTGATGTTATATTAGCGGCAACAAGATCAAATCGTTCCGTTACGTTATCGACAAGGTTGCCGGTTATGACGTTAAAGGTTGCGGCTGGGATTTTGTTTTGCATCAAATTGTTACCGGCCACATCCACGGCAACTTCATCAGTGTCCGTGCCCCATACTCTGCCTGCTCCAAGTTTTGCGGCCGCAACCATAAGGATGCCGGAACCTGTTCCCACATCCAGAAAAAAATCCCCCGGTTTCAGATATTTTTCAATCATTGAGATGCACATACGACTTGTGGGATGGATTCCGGTACCAAATGCCATGCCCGGATCAATCTCAAGGATGATTTCATTATGATTCCCGGAATATTCCCTCCAGGTGGGTTTTATTACGATAGTGTCGGTGATTTTCTCCGGCCGGAAATGATCTTTCCATTGATGTGCCCAGTCTGATTCATGAACATCAGAACAAACAATGTTACATATTATCCCGTTTTTCTTTTCGAGCCTCGCCAGATTTTTTTCAATTATTTTAAGCTGTTTTTCGGACTGATTATCATGGAGCAGGTAGCCGATAACCGAATAATAGTCGGGTGTTATGGCATCTTTTCCCCAATCTTCCGGATGTTCCATATCTGGCTCTTCCACAACCAGACCCGTTATTCCCTGTTCATAAAAAATATTGGCAATAAGATCTGTGGCCAATTGTTTATCTTCGAAATCAAAGATCACCTTTGTTTTTATCCATTTCATGACTTTTTTAACGATTTTTTCTATCTTACTTAGTTGCTTGATTATGAATTTTGTGTTTTTTGTGGCAAAAAAAGTTTGATAACACCCCGAAGAACATGAAGATTATATCCTGATTTTTGCATGAAAATTAATGAGATTTTTTAAACGGCTTAATTGGAGGGGGTTTAGA
>CAZKDT010000340.1:0-3498 GCA_964551515.1 uncultured Desulfobacteraceae bacterium
TCACCTGAAACCCTTTGCCCTTATTGATTATGATTTTTCACCGAGAATTGCTGAACCCTAAGACTTTTCAGCCCCCTGTTTCAGACAATATTCTTTATAAAAACGTGTCCTTCCGGTAAGCCTGCTTGAATAAAGAATAATCATGATGTAGATTGGCGATAATTAATTATGAGAGCTCAACAAATTATTTTGTAAAAATTACGCAGAAAAGCCTGAGGCCCGTAATTGGCTTATAATTTCATATCAATAATGACAGTAAAGAGCTTTAACTAGGGGGGCATCAACCATAGAATATTGGAAATTAAGTTTTTAACAAAGCGGTAGTTTTCATAAAATTCCACGGCATCCATTGGGAAGGATTGCGAAAAACTTCTGATGAATATTTCTGAATCGCAACCAGATAATTAAATGGATTAATGTTCATTATATTACAGGTGTGAATAAGGCTCATAAAAATGTCTCCAATATACGCACCATGCATGTTTTTGTAAAACAGGCTGTTTTTTCGATGAAGGATCGCTCGTTTCAGTGCCTGTTCGCATACATTATTATCTAGTGGAGCGCCTGGAACACTGAGAAATCGAGTCAGTTTAGGCCAGTGATTAAGCATGTATGAAATAGCCTGACCTAAACCGGAATTTGGTTCGACTAAGTTTTGTTCAATTTGATTGGTAAGCCAATCCTTAAGCTTTTCAATCAGTGGGCCACTTTTTTCTTGATGGTATTGCAATCGTTGGTCTGGTGACATGTTTTGTTCTTTGGTGTCTTTGTCGTGTTTATATACTTTTCCCAAGATCTTGATTACATATTGGCATTCATCCGGAAAATTCCATTCTTCCTCGACAAACTGTCTTCGACCGTGCGTGAGGCAATTACATAAAATGGTTTGGAATTCACCTGGAATATTGGTGAGTGAAGCATCACACATTTGTATCGGAGGATCTTTTTCTTTATTCCTGTTTCCGAGTATTTCAGCCAGATTCTCTCCGGCATGTTTACGCCCGGTATGGAAAAGAACTATTTTCCGGTCATCAAGTATAGAAAGGATTCCTGTAGTAAAGATTCCGGTTCGTTCATTTTTACCTTTAGTTTCATTTTCTTTGAGCAGATCTAAGACCTTCATTGTTGTGTCGTCGTTATGGATAATGTTTCCCTGGGCAGCCTGCCGTTTTAATTCTTCAAAAACGGGACGACCTGGCATAGCCGCTTCTTCAACCTTATCCCACTGTGTGGATGTCGAAACGGGAATTCCAAGGCTGTCCTGAAGTTTTTCTATACGATAAAAAGGAACACCGCTTCCATATTTCAAAAGGGCTATCATCGCTTTTGATGATTCATCATATTTTTTAACTTCTGGTCTATCGGGCATTTGTGCTGTGAATATTTCTCCACAGAGATTGCAACGTAATTTTTCAAGTTCATAAACAGTGGCACTTAGGGGTGCAACCCCTCCTATTCGAACAAAAACACCATTTTTTTGCTGTTTATAAACTTTTCCCTCGCAGAAGAGGCAAGGATCGCCGTGGGTTAATGTTGATAGTGGTATAAATTCTTTATCCGCTCCGGTATAAGCACTTGCGCCGTTACGGCCATGACCCGGTTTTTTTTTCGATCCATCGGTTTCAGTATCTTCAGGTTTGTTTTCAGAGGCATCGCCAGGTTTAGTATCAGGGTTGTTATCCGAAACGGACTTGTCACTGTTTTCCGTGTTATCTGAAGTTTCTTGTGAAGGCTTGGGATCTTTTTTATCAGATTGGTCAGGTTTATTTTTTGATTTCTCGGTTTTGGCTCCGAACAACATTTTCAGCAAGCGCTTGATTGACGTGGTTTTATTATCTAAAGCCCGATTTAAATAGATAACGGTTTCGAACATTGATTTGATCATTTCATAATCACCGTTCTGAAGAGAGTCATTTTTAACTCGCTCTAATATGGCATCCACTTCTTTGATATCAATATTTACCTGCTTGGGTGTTTTCATTTAATGGCACCATTAAGCAGCTGTTCCCGAAAATTCTTTGACAGGGGATACCCCCATACAGCCTTAATAGATCGGGTCTGTTTATGGGTTTTATCATTTTTTCCCCTGCCTGTTGTGTTGCCGATATAAACCCAGTTTGCAGCTTTATAACAAGTTCCGGCAAAACGCTCGGTATCTACAAATGTTTCAAGAAAAAAGATTGGATGATTATATATTTTCTCCCAGTCCCTTGAAAGAGTCCGGGTTATCCGGCCCAACAAATGAGACGCCAAATGGGGAATGTGAACCCAGGGCAAAATGAGAAATCTGCTGTTATAAGCCATATAATTCAGATGCTTTTCTCGAACATCTTTTCCCCAGCCGATAAATCTGTCCCGACAGCCGATATGGCGTGGAGCGGAAAACCATGCAAAACAGGCAATCGGCCTTTTTCCGGCAAAAATCATATATTTCAATTGTTCGCCAACCGGATGGCAATAGCCCAGATAGTGGTGGTATTCTATCAGGCTGTTGAACAATTCTGCCGATTCAGTGTTGCGAACCTGTCTTATCTCAAGTGGTTTTATCTCGACTAAACTCACGTTTATTGGTGTTTGATCAATTTCTACTTTTGCAGGTTTTTTGCGATTTAAAAACGGATTATTCGGGGTGCGCCGTTTGGGAGGCAGTGTTATATATCCCTCCCGGTGGAGCTTAAGCATAAACCCACGGCATACCATATCCCTTAAAGCACCATTGGCCTGAATCCAATTCCATTCTTTGCAAAGCTTTATGGATAAGGCCCGGCGGCTGTCTTTCGGATTATTCGATATCAATTCAGAAATAAATTCGATATCTTCCGCAGTGGCCGTTTTACCTCGGTATGTAATTTGAGTATTCATGTGGAGGCGGTATAGCACATGTTTACACGGAACGCACGCAAAAAATGCAGGTTATAAAATATTTTTTCCGTGTGACCTTTAACCTGGTTTCTGACCTTCAGGTTAAAGGTCAGAAACCAGGTTATGCAGCAACCTTTCTCCACATGGGAGCTACACCTGTAGCGGAAGGATTACCATTCCATATCAGCATTTGCAATTCATGGGCTTCCAATACATTTATGCCTTCACCACTTTTATCCGGCCACCACTGGAAACGCCCTTTTGATAGTCTTTTTTGACATACCCAGTATCCTTGACCATCGTACATGAGTATTTTAATAGCTGTTCTGCGACGGTTTCTAAATATAAATACGTGGCCGGAAAACGGGTCTGATTTCAGTTCTACTCGGCACAATCTTGCCAGTCCATCTATACCTTTCCGAAAGTCAACCGGTTCCACGGCCAACAATATCCGCATGTGAGGTGTAATTTGAATCATACCTCTTTCCTCCAAAATGATTTTCCAAGTTCAAGAAAATCAAAATCCGTTTTTCCTTTAAAGCACATTCTCATCTTTGCCCCGGAACAATCTTGCATTTCTACAATGCATTCCGACACCAAAGGGGATTGCTCAAAATTCAGTTCCACAAAAGATGA
>CAZKDT010000341.1:0-3480 GCA_964551515.1 uncultured Desulfobacteraceae bacterium
TCCGATGGAAAGTAATAAATGACCGCTGTTAACCAACATCAGTGAATTACACACGGGAAAGACAGTTCATCGTGATTATAAAATATATATGAAAAATAAAACCTATAATGGTTTTATTTTCATATAGTTACTCCTTCTTTGATTCTCCATGCTTAACCAGCGTAAATTCCCGTTTGCTTTTTCGCCAGTTGTTCAAATTTTCAATTTGTTCAAGCAAGTTTTTACATTCGGACCTGAAAAAATAGGCTTTGCCTTTCAGGTTGGGATCGATGTTTTCATGAAAGTATGTGTTGAAAATAGTTTCGGGTCCCATTTTTTTCAGGAGTTGAGCCAGTCGGCATGACGTACAAAAGTATTCATCAATGTCAATCGGATCATTTGATATCCGTAGAAGGCGTTGTTTGATTTCCCGGTACGTGTCAGGGTCTTTCAATATTGCCTGTTCGGATACGGTAAAGCATTCGGTCCGTTTTTTATGTAGCTCTTGAAGCACCTTTTGCTGAATTTCAATTGGCTGCATCAATTCCTCCCAGTTGTGTTTATCAAATTTGAAAAACATCCGGTCGCATTATTATTCTTTCCTATTTCCGGTTTATACGGATTCCGGAAGGTTGACCTCTTTAAGATCGGGCCCAAGATATTCCCGTTCATTCTCCCCAAGGATCCCCAGGGAAAGACCGATTAACGTCCACAAATGGATGACATGGTATCCGCCCTCGAAGTGTTCATTCAGATCATGAATCTGGGCATGGCAGTTGTGGCACGGCGTTACCACGTATTCTGCGCCTGTTGCCATAATCTGGTTAAATTTTAGTTTGCCGTATTGATGCCTGGCATCGTTATATCCTGACTGGAGGTATCCGCCGCCCCCGCCGCAGCAGTAATTTTCCGATCGATTCGGAAACATATCCACAAAGTTTTCCGCACCCACGCATTCTTTGACCACATACCGAAGGTCTTCCGCAAGCGGGTCTCCAAAACTCTTGCGTATCTGCATGCACGGATCTTGAACCGTAAACCTGATTTTTAAATCCTTGTTCCAGTCTGAATTGACCTTCAGCTTACCCTCACGCACCCATTTGGCGTAATACCGGACCATGGGCGCGATTTCCAGATCGGTTTTAATTCCGTGTTTTTGAACGCCCATCCACACGGAATATGTGGAATGTCCGCATTCCGTGTTAAGGTAGACCTTGCATCCGAGTTCCTCTGCTTTCCGGATGGTAAACTGGGTAATTTTTTTCCAGTTTTCATCATCGGCAAGGAACATGCAGTAATTTTCTCCGCCCCAGCCCGTGCTGCCGTAAGTCCAGTTAACTCCTGCAAGATGAAGTATTTTCCATAAGGGAATCATCTCATCAGGTTCTGTAACCGGCTCCCGTGAATTCTGGCTCAGGAAAAAATGCGCCCCCTGCTTGTCAATCGGCGCCTGTAGATTTTCCCATCCCGGCTGATCTTCACGCACCTCCTCTGCCACATCCTCAACCACGAACTTAAAATCTTCAACCGGAGTACCCATGGCGCTGCAACTTTCGTTTCTCAAGGCCATGTCGCATGATCCCAGGATTCCCTTGGGTCTTTCCTCTCGATGCCACAGTTTTCTTGCCTCATGGACAAGTCATGCAATATTAATCTCCATGGGGCAAACATACATGCATCGCTGGCACATGCTGCACATCCATACCCAGGGATGGCCTGCGATTTCTTCATCCATCCCCAGGGCGGCCATACGCAGAAATTTTCTGGGATCCATATCTTCCAGCCCGGTGGCAGGGCACCCGGAAGAACATGCCCCGCAGGTGAGGCAAAGATTTAAGTTGCCGCCATGTGGCAATAACTCCTTTACTTTGGTCATAAAAATGCTTTTCTTGCCATTTCCGATCTTTACCGGTTTTAACATCAGCTTTTCCTCCGTTTATAATGTTTTTATAAAATTGAACATTTTTCAAAGGTCTTTGGAAAGGCAAATAAATTTCAATCCCTCCGTGTTTTATGTGGGAACATGCTTTAATTTTATCAATTCCACAAAGGCCTCCACCCGGGTCTTAAGCTGGCCCATATCCTCTGTGCTGTAATCGGTGTCAATCCGAAGCGTTGGGATGTTCTTTGCCTCAAGGGCTTTTTCCACAGGCATGGATTCCATGAGATAGGGCTGGCAAAATTGCAGGCCATAATGGATAATGCCATCTGCTTTATAGGTTTCAACCATTTCCTCAATATGATTGAGCCGGTCCGGGTTTGGTGTGAATATGGCACAATCTACTTTGAAATATCGATCCACAATCGCTTCCATGAGTTCGTCAACAGTGCTTGCCGAGTCATGGGTGAGATTTCGGGTGCTCCGTTCTCCCACGCAGGATTCTTCTCCGACAATCACTGCACCGGATGTTTCTATGATCCAGGGGAGCTTCCAGTTGGGAACCGCCATGGGGCAGCCGGATATGAGAATGCGTGGTGTGTTTTCAGGGAATACGCCTTGCTTTTTTTCTATGCGTTGTTCCAATTCGTCGCAGATTTTATTGACCGATAGGGTGAAGCGTGTGGGATCATCGTAAAAAAAGACTTGATTCGCCAGAAGGGCATCCAGACCGGAAATAGGGGCCGGATCGACCTTTCGTAAACTTAACAGTCTGTATATGGCCTTTCGTTTATTATTGACGATCTCAATTCCTTTTTTGAGCCTTGCTGCATCAATGGTTATGCCGGTAAGTTTTTCAACGGCCTCTTTGAAACGCAGGTATTCCGCTTTTAAAAGTGCTCTGCCTTCATCCGACTTCATCTGAGGCAGATCCATAACGTATAGATTCGGGACAAGATCATTTAAGACTTCATAGGATTTCTTTTTGCCGTCACAGGTGTTTTCCCCAACGATCATGTCTGCCGATTCAATATAGGGACAGACTTTTCCCAGCTTGAAGCCAAAAGCCGATTTTATGAGTGAGCAGGTATTGCGCGGCAGAAAATTTTCCGCTTCATCAGTGGCAAAATCGGCGCCTGTGCAAAGGCCCACAAGTGTTGCGCCGGCAGACCTTACGATCTCTTCAGGCACAAATACACAGAAGGAACCGATTACCTTTCGACCGGCTGCCTTTTCATCTATCAATTCCTTGATGCGCAGGCCATGGACTTCGCTCATCACAAAATCGAAGTAGCCCATGCCTTGAGGCCGGTGCTTTTGAGCCAGATAAATATCTCGGTAGCTTTTACCCAGAGCCTCCAGCAAGGCGTCATGGGCACTCAGATCCAGTCCCAAATTTTCCCACATGCTGTTATAATTTTCGCTCATATATTTACGTTATCCGTTTCATGGTTTTTGACGCGCGCATCCTATCCTCTCTGGAGTATTTCTGACAATGCTCTGGGAATGTGCTGAACCATCTCCAAGACCTGCATGGCAGGTGTGGGGTTTGCATAGTGTCCGGCCAGTCGATTCACTTTGGCGGCAATGGTGGCCGCCTTAATTACCTCCATGCCGGTTCC
>CAZKDT010000342.1:0-3475 GCA_964551515.1 uncultured Desulfobacteraceae bacterium
CGGTGTGGGCTTGATACCAGAGACTGTTGATAATATCAGGTCTCCAGTAATCGTCTCCCAGTGTACGGTATTCCGGATTGATCACCCGGGAAAAAATGCCTTTTGTACATTCTTGAACACAACGAAAACAGCTCATGCAGGTATACAGGTATTCGGGTTCGCTCATGGTGCTGGCATGCGCATAATTGTCCCGGAAAATTCCATACACACATTTTTTTTTGACGCACTCTTTGCAACTGCCGGCACAATCTTCCCGGAACTCAACCGTGGCGTATTTCCCGATGGGGTTGCCCCTTGGCTCTGCTGTTTTTATGGGAATATGATACTTCTTAGGCATAAAATCTCCATTTTCAATTGACAGTTTCTTAATCGTTAATTTTGTGCTTTTCGTGGCAAAGGTTTTTTCTTTTTGCCACAAAGTCACCCAGACACTAAGGCGCCGCCCCAGAGGTGCTCTGCCCCGGAGGGAAAGAATAACAAAAAAAAATCCTTCGTGCCTTTGTGCCTTGGTGGCAAATATTTCTTGATTCAGGCTTGTCCGGGTCCGGGTCTTGGTGTAAGACCGGCAGACTCAACGATTTGGCCGACAATTTCCTCCCACTCAATGGCCATAATATGAACCCCGTGAACCCCTTCAATGTCACGTAATTCGGCAATGGTTTCCAGGCATATTTTGATTCCTTCTTCAACAGCCTTTTCCTTGGAAACGCCCCCCATTCGTTTGATCATGGGCTCTGGCACATCCATGCCGGCCACCTTGTTATTCATAAATTTTGCCATTCCCGCAGATTTCAAGGGGGTTACTCCGCCAAGAATGTGAACTTTTTCGGTGAGGCCTTCTTCTCTGGCCATTTTCATCCATTCCTTGAATCGATCCATGTTATAGATGCACTGGGTTTGGATGAAGTCGGTACCGGCATCAATTTTTTTGGCCAGACGAATGACTCGGTATTCAAAAGGATCGGCAAAGGGATTGGCGGCGGCTCCGATAAACATTCGGGGCGGGCCGTTCAGTTCGAATCCACTCATATCTTTTCCTTGATCCCGCATGGTTTGTACGGCCCGGATAAGATTAATGGAATCGATATCAAAAACGTTTAAGGCATCGGGCTGGCTGCCGAAGCTCTGATGATCTCCCGTAAGACAAAGAATATTTTTGATGCCCAGAGAGTAGGCGCCCATGATATCCGATTGCAGGGCGATCCGGTTCCGATCCCGGGTGACCATTTGCATGACAGGCTCCAGACCCATTTGTAACAGATGAGAGCACGCCGCGATACTCGACATTCTCACAATAGCGGTTTGATTGTCGGTGACGTTCACCGCATCCACGAACCCTTTTAATAATTCTCCTTTTTTACGGACAACCTCGGGAGTTGCCCCCCTGGGCGGACCGCATTCGGCGGTAACGGCAAACTCTCCTTTTGATAATATTTCCTGCAATCTGCTCTGTGCGTTCATACTTATATGATATGATCCTCTCTCACCAGTTTTCTGGGACCTCCGGAAAGGCTGGTGCACCAATTTTTCGGGGGAATATATTTCCGTAAGTTATCCATCTGTCCCAATGTCTTCAGCCGGTCAATAATGAGTTGCCAAGCGCAATCCGTTTCAGGATTGATTTCGCATTTGCCGTTTTGTGATCCGCCGCAGGGACCGTTCAAAAGCTTTTTGGCGCATCGGGTGACCGGGCAAATTCCCCCGAATATGTCCAGTCTGCAATTCCCGCAACCGGAACACTCTTCGGTAAAGACGCCCTGCGTTTCCAGGACGCCGATGAAGGTCGTATTCACGCCGGGCAGCACCGGGGTTTTGGCATACCGCCTGGCAAGCGCCTGAACGCCGGCGCCGCAGGCCAAAGATAACACCCCCTGGTTACGGGAGACCGCCGGTGCACTTTCCCGGATAAATTCGTCTTCACATTGGCGTTCTATGGTCAGTTCTTCGATTTCGATTTTCTTACCGTCTTTTTTACAGGCCAGTCTCAGAGCGGATGCAAGCACCGCGACTTCATCTTCTCCTCCGGCAAAACAGGTTTTCATGCAGGTGCCACAGCCCAGAATAAGGATTTTCTTATAGGGTGCTATGATTTCCTTGATTTCCGATAATGGTTTTTGCTCTGCAACGATCATGGGTTAACTCCATTCATAATTTATTTTTGCACTGAAAACCTGGTCCTCTGGGCCATGTTTGATATAGAAGGCTCTGCCTTGGAATTTTGTGTATAAAATCACAAATTCCAAGCACCAAATTACAAATAAATCTAAAATTCCAATATTCATTGACCGAAACCTTCCATGATGAGACATTGTTTGCTTTTTGGGATTTGTTATTTGGAATTTCAATAAGTCAATGAACTTCCAACAAAGCAAATTCCTTCTGTGAATGTCCAAAGCCTGGTCCTCTGTGCCAGGATTCTTTACTCATGCGGCCGGGTTAGGACCTAACTCAGCCATATTGTTCAGTGCATCATCTATTATTTGAGTTGCTGCGGCGGTATCTCGGGCAGCAATATTGCTTAAAGACAACCGCCCACCGTCTATGCCGATTTCATCCAGTAGATTTTGGACCCACGCAACCCGTTTTTTTGCCCTTATGTTGCCCTCAACATAACGGCACTGCCCCTCGGGACATACCAGCACGACCACCCCATCTGCTCCGGCTTCAAAAGCCTTAAGTAAAAAAATATCCTTGACCATACTGGAACAGGCCATCTTTACGGTTTGTATCTCACAATTGTCTATATCGGTTAAAGACAGCTCGTCAGCATCGCCAAATGCATTTATACAATGGAACAGCGTTATTTTGGGTTTAAAATATTTGGTCATGTACCAATTCCTACATCTTTACAGGGTTAACTTATCACAATTGTCATCATCTCACCTCACGGCATATATCTTTAGGCCGTACAACGAAATTGTTACGAAAATGGTATTTCGAAAAAAAAAGACGTCTTCCCGGCAGATAGGGATGTAGACGTCTTTGTCTCCTTTGAGTATAGAGAATTTTCACATCTTTGTGAAAGAGTTCTCAAACTGTCTAAACAATTTTAAATATTTAAAGCCATCTAACTTGTCAAGTTAAAAATTGATGGTTTCGTAAAAAGTCCGATTGCAGGGATCTTCTTAAAGAAAAAAGATTGAGATATTAAACGGTTTTTATTATCGTATACAAAATATGTGGTATTGCTCACCTTGGCGGGCTCTCTTTGGAGAGTAGAGATTTTAGACATTAGGATACATGTATTGATATTTAAAAATATGAGAGACATATCAACACAAATGAAACCCGTAACTGACCTTCCACAAGAGATGATGGAAGATTCCCAAAGCAAATGGGATGCATTCTGCAGTGCTGCAAAGGACGCCAATATTTTTTTGTGGGATGATTCCGAGTTTATAGAAGTTCTAAAACGGGTCTTTGCTTTTAGCAACTTTATTGCCAGAAGCTGCACCCATAACCCGGCCATGATGGC
>CAZKDT010000343.1:0-3452 GCA_964551515.1 uncultured Desulfobacteraceae bacterium
GACATCCGCTTATGACAGGAGCCTGGAAAAGCAGCTCGGCCTTCCTGCCGGCTCCATGGACAGCGAGTATAATAACTCTCGACCAAATTATACTGAGTATAATTTTGAACTTGGTTTTACGGTCTTCTGGTAGAAAAAGAGACGTCTTCCAGGCCATTTTTATGGCAGGGACGATATCCCGGGGCCCATTCATCTCTTTACAGGGATGGAATGGACCTTTTATTCTAAGCTTCAGTTAATTGTAACCAAAATTAAGCAATCATTTTTTCTGTACATTCTTCAAGTTATATTTATCAGGAAAAAATAGGTACCCTTCAAATTCAGTTTACATTTTTTAGATGCTGTTCCTGCCTCGTTCCCACGCTCCAGCGTGGGAATGAATACCATACGGGTTTCTACGCTGGAGAATGGGAACCAGACGAAAAGCAGCATCTGCAAAGCGTAAATGAGGTTTGAAGGATGCCGGAATTCCTGATTTCAACGTTCGTGAACGGTTACATATATTTTTTATGGTTTTTCAGGCAGGTTATTGGATGGACACTAACTAATGCGGGCTTTGCACCCGCAACCGATCAAAATTATCATGTGATATTGAAAACCGTAGGGGCGGATTCCATATCCGCCAAAGATACTAAAATGAAAAAATATTATGCATATACAGCCATTTTATTGATAATTTTATTAACATTATGCAGTAAATTATTTGCTGAAGCCATAATACTTGAAGAAATCATTGTCAGAGGAGAAAGGGAAGTACCGCAAAAAGAATGCCTCGAAGCCAAGGAGATCAGAGAAACACCGGCCAGGGATGTGGGAGAGGCCCTCAAGGTTATTGAGGGCATAAATTCGGTCAGAAAAGGCGCAATAGCAAATGACATTGTTCTTCGTGGATTTTCAAGAGATAACATAAATGTGCTTATTGACGGGATGAGAATCTATGGCGCCTGCCCGAACCGGATGGACCCTAATTCCTTCCATATCGATTTCGGGGAGATTGAAAAAATTTCCGTTCTCAAGGGCCCGTTTGATGTTAAAAATCCAGGAAGTCTGGGAGGACTGGTTGAAATCAAGACCACGCGGCCGGAAAAAGGATGGAGGGGATCTGTAAATGTTTTTACCGGCTCCTATAAAAATATCAATACTTCTTTTAATACCTCCTATAGTGACGACAAAGTCGATGCCCTTTTCGGCTGCGCTTATAAATACTCGCTTCCTTATAAGGACGGGGATGGTGACCGGATCACGGAACTCTATCCCGCTTCTTCGCCAAACAGATATAAAGATGGGGAAGAGGACGACAAGGTTTATTCCATTAACACGTTTTGGAGCAAATTTGGATTCAATCTCCTTGCGAATCACAGACTGGAAATCGGTTATGCCCGCCAGGAGGCCGACGATATTATCTATCCCTATCTTCTTATGGATGCTGTTTATGACGATACTGATCGACTGAATGTAAAGTATGAGATCTCAGACATTTCCAACTGTATTAAAAAGCTGAAAGCTCAATTTTACTGTAATCAGGTAAAACATGATATGACTGATGAGAGAAGAGTTTCTTCTACAGGATTCACTTCGGGATATATGATGAGATGTTATGCAGAAGCAAAAACTTTCGGCGGAAAACTTGAGTCAGACATTGCCGTTTACAGCGGCAGATTAACCTCCGGAATTGACTATTATTTCAGAAACTGGGATGTTGAAAATACATCGCCGGCAGGCATGCAAAAGATGATCCCGGATGTTGATTTAAATAATATCGGCGCTTTTTGTGAATACAGGCGTCCGCTTAAAAAAAATCTGAAGTTGACTATAGGAGCAAGGGTTGACCAAAGCAGGTCAAAAGCAAATGATGACCGCAGTGATCTGTACAACATGTATTGCGGCACGCGGGACCGTAAAGAGACCGATTCTTATGCAGGCGGCAATATTCAGCTTACATACCGGATGGTGGAAAATATAGAACTTTTTGCAGGATTAGGGCATGTTACCCGCCCTCCGGGTCCTGATGAAAGATATATAGCCATGAAAAAACCATCATCAATACCGAACTGGGTGGGCAATCCCAAGCTTGATCCTGTAAAAAATCGGGAATTTGATATCGGCATCAAATATAACATAGGAAGCCGGGTTTATGGGAAAGCAACATTTTATTACGCTGACATAAAAGACTTTATCACGGTATGCAATATAACAGGGCCGGTCAAAAATGCAAGAAGCTTTAAAAATGTTGACGCTGCCTTATACGGAGGCGAGGCCAGCTTTAATCTATTCCTTCCCTTTGATCTTATTTTTGAAAGCGGGCTGTCTTATACATGGGGAAAAGATGACACCTCTGACAAGCCTCTTTCTGAAATATCACCGCTTACAGGCAGAATTTCAATAAGATATGATATTGAAAAATATTTTATCGATGTAGAATCCATCTTTGCCGATGATCAGCACCGCACTGACTCCGACCTGAACGAAGAAAAGACTCCGGGTTGGGCAATCGTAAATTTTAAGGCTGGAACAAACTATAAAAATTTAAATATCTTTGCAGGAATAGATAATATTTTTGACAAACAGTATGTTGAGCATCTTTCATACCAGAGAGATCCGTTTAGAACCGGCATTAAGGTCCCGGAAATCGGACGAAGTTTTTATGTAAGTATTGTCTGTAAATGGTAAGTTATAATTGGCAAAGTCAGCAGTTTCAAGTAGATATTATGCTAAAGCAGTAAAGCCGCAGTTTTAGGTTTTGGGAATTTTTTGGTGGATTCGGTGCGTTTAATCCACCCTGCACATTTTATATAAAGCTGGTAGGATTGTAGGGTGGATTAAGGAGCGTAAGCGACGAATCCACCAAAAGGGAACTTAAGGCTGAATTTTCCCTGGATCGGGGCTGTCAGAGATAGGCGGAGAGCTTGCTGATTATGTCGGAACGACAGTGCAGAAACCGCAAAATCTCTATGTCGGCCCCGACACGGCGGTAGAAAATATAATGTTTACCTTCCGCCACATATCGGAAATCGCTGCGCAGCATTGGATGGTTTCTCCCAAATTCGGGGAATTCAATCAAAAAATCCAGCCGCTTTTCGAGGCGATGCCGGTAAATTTCCAGTTGCTTTTCGCCCCAGGTTTCGAGCGTGTACTTCGTAATATCGGCCAAATCATTCTCAACCGACCGAGTCAACCAATATCGGCCTGAAGTCATTCGTTACTTCCGCGGGGCGTCCGTGAGATTATATCTCTGACAGAGTGCGGGCTTCGGCCACTTGCAACAGATGCTTTCAGGGTGTTATTCAACTCGCCCCAGGCTGTGTCAACGACAGCACGTTCATCCATCCGTCGAAGGGCATCCCTGACTACTTCGCTGGCATTCCCGTAAAGACCGGATTGAACCTTGCGTTGAACAAATTCGTAAAGTTCGGATGTTACTGAAACGTTCATCTGCATGACAAGGACTCCTT
>CAZKDT010000344.1:0-3424 GCA_964551515.1 uncultured Desulfobacteraceae bacterium
TTACTCTCACGACCTCAAAGAGTTTGTAGCATTTATTAATAAAAAACTCTTTTCAGGGAAGAACAAGAACCAAAAATCTACGGATAATATCGCTGCAGATCAGGTTAATGGGCTGATGATAAGGGGTTATTTGGGATTTTTACACAAGAAGAACAAAAAGGTTACGATAGCAAGAAAGCTTTCAGCCATACGTTCTTTTTTTAGATATCTCGTCAAACGTGGTGTTATTTTGGACAACCCGCTGGATTCGATTTTGACGCCAAAACAGAAAAAAACGATTCCTGTCTATCTTCCTGTTGATGACATTTTCAGGTTGCTCGATTCAATCCGTACAGATACTATTTATGGATTAAGGAGTCGTGCAATTTTTGAAACTCTTTATTCGAGCGGTATACGGGTTTCGGAGCTTGCCGGTATGAATGTGTTTGATGTTGATTTTACAAAGCAGGTGATTCGCGTGCTTGGAAAAGGGAACAAGGAACGTATTCTACCTGTGGGCAGGAAGGCTTTGAATGCTATTTCCGATTACAGAAAAAGGTTGGAAATCGAAGCCGGTATAGGTACTGACAAAAATACCCCGCTTTTTTTAAACAGAAACAATGGCCGCCTTACGACCCGTTCGATAGCACGTATTCTGGAAAAGACAGCAAAAGAATGCGGGTTGTTAATACCGGTTTCACCACATTCCATGCGTCATTCATTTGCAACCCACTTGCTTGATGCAGGAGCGGATTTGAGGGTGGTGCAAGAGCTTTTGGGTCATAAGAGCCTTTCTACTACTCAAAAATATACTCATGTAAGTATTGATAGATTAATGGAAACCTATGACAAGGCGCACCCGAGACGATAACACGAGACCAAAAGTAAAGAATCCTGGTCCAAAGGGCCAAGCTTTGTTTTATCACCAGAGGGGATTTGCTTTGTTGGAAGTTCAAAAACTGCAAATATCAAATCACAAATATCAAACAATTTCCAATGACCGAAATTCGAAATTCCAAACAATTTTTCGTACTGAAAGGTTTTGATTATTGAATATTGGAATTTGAGATTTATTTGTAATTTGGTGCTTGTAATTTATGATTTTAGACATATAACTTCAAGGCAGAGTCATATATCTCTGACCTGGCTCTCAGAGGCGTAGGCTCTCGAGCCGGAGGCCCAAAGGACCAGGTTTTTTAGGGCAAAATTAAACCGATGAAATTTCATGGCACAACAATTCTTGCTGTCAGACATAAGGGCAAAGTGGCTGTAGCCAGTGATGGCCAGGTTACATTGAATAATACCATTATAAAGCATCACGCAAAAAAAGTCAGAAGAATTTACAATGACAGGATAATTGTGGGATTTGCCGGCGCCACTGCCGATGCCTTAAACCTTTCCGAACGCCTGGAAAAAAAACTCGAGCGATATAATGGAAACCTGACTCGCAGTGCCGTTGAATTGGCGCGGGACTGGCGCACCGACAAGTATTTGAGGCGTCTGGAAGCTATTATGATTGCGGTGGACGACAAAAACATGTTTGTTATTTCAGGAAACGGTGATGTAATTGAGCCGGACGAAGACGTCATGGGTATAGGCTCCGGGGGCATCGGAGCCCAAGCGGCTGCAAAAGCCATGATAGGTCATACGGATATGGATGCGGTTGATATTATTAAAGAGGCGATGAAGATAGCAAGTTCCCTATGCGTATTTACAAATGATGCTATTACGATTGAAGAGTTGTAACCAAGCGCAGAATAGGTTGTAGAAATTCCGAGACGTTAAATTATCCATAAGTAACTTCTCAATAAGTTTTGGTATATCAAATGGTGATATTGCACCAAATCCATAATTTATTGAGAAATTACATCCATAACAGGTAGTTAAAAAAAATGAGCAGTCTAAAACCAAACGAAATTGTTCAAGAACTTGATAAATATATAATTGGGCAGCACCAGGCAAAACGTTCTGTTGCCATTGCTTTAAGGAATCGTTGGAGAAGGCAACAGGTGCCGGAAGATCTTCGTGATGAAATTGTCCCGAAGAATATTATCCTTATCGGTCCCACCGGGGTAGGGAAGACAGAGATAGCGAGGAGGCTTGCAAATTTAACAGATTCTCCATTTACCAAGGTTGAGGCTTCCAAGTTTACGGAGGTCGGATATGTGGGACGGGACGTTGAATCTATGGTAAGAGATCTTCTCGAACTTACGGTCAATAAACTTAAATCAAAGGAGCAGGAGGCCGTAAAAGAAAAGGGATGGCAGATTGCCGAAGAGAGAATGCTCGATCTTTTGCTTCCAAAAGGGGGAACGCAAGCAACACAGAAGCATGAAGATCCAAAAGAGACAAAGTTCGAACTTGTAACATACAAAAACGATGAGTCTTCTCCCACAAGGGAAAAGCTTCGGAAAATGCTTCGTCAGAGGAAATTAGACAATCGATATGTTGATCTTGACGTATCAGAGCGAGCCATGCCCATGGTGGAGATTTTTTCTAACGTCGGTATGGAGGAGATGGGAATTAATTTTAAAGATATGATGGGCAGCCTTCTTCCCAAAAATACAAAGCGGCGCAAGGTAAAAGTACCCGAAGCCATGGAGATGCTGGCCGCCGAAGAGGCTCAGAACCTGGTAGACATGGACAAAGTGGTAAAAGAGGCCATTATAAAAGTCGAACAGTCAGGAATAATTTTTCTTGATGAAATTGATAAAATTGCCGGGAAAAACGGCACCCATGGTCCTGACGTGTCTAGAGAAGGAGTTCAGAGGGATCTTCTGCCCATTATAGAAGGGAGCACGGTTACAACAAAATACGGCCCGGTTAAGACTGACAATATCCTTTTCATTGCTGCCGGCGCTTTTCATACCGTCAAGCCTTCAGATTTAATTCCGGAACTCCAGGGCCGATTTCCCATAAGGGTGGAACTGGACGCTCTTGGTCAGAAAGAGTTTGTAAAGATACTGACAGAACCTAAAAATGCTTTAATTCTTCAATATATGGCTCTTTTAAAGACCGAAGGTGTTGATGTCGTTTTTGATAATAAGGCTGTTGAAGAAATAGCAAGGATTGCTGAAGAGGTTAACAACATGACCGAAAATATCGGTGCCAGGAGGCTCTACACCCTTATGGAGTGCATGCTGGAAGACATCCTTTTTGAAGCACCGGATATTCAGGAAAAGAAAATAGTCATCGATAAAAAGTATGTGGAAGACGAGTTAAAGGATATCAAAGATGACGAGGATCTTAGCCGGTATATTCTATGACCGGGTAACTCATATGAATTACTTGTCGTGTGTTGTATGGCAGGTGTCAAGTTTCAGGGGGGGGACGAGGTGACCATGGTTGTAAATCAAGACTGTTGGTGATTTAGCTTAAATTATCCAGGTGTCAGGTGTCAGTGTTCAGGTTTTGGGTTTCCGCTCTTACGTCCCTCTCTCCTGAC
>CAZKDT010000345.1:0-3415 GCA_964551515.1 uncultured Desulfobacteraceae bacterium
TATTTCCATTATACCGTTCTTATAAACAGCGTTGATTTTTTCCTGATCCGCGTCTTCCGGCAACGACAGCACCCGCTGAAATGATCCGTAAGACCGCTCCATACGGTAGTAATTCTTTTCTTTTTCCTCTTTTTGCTGCTTTTTTTCTCCTTTAATTTTCAGTGTATCATTGATCAATTCCAGTTGAACTTCCTTTTCATCAACGCCTGGCAATTCTACGGTGATCGTGTATTCTTTTTCCGAAGCACCGATATCCAACGTGGGTTTTAACCAGTCGGTTTGAGCCATGGGAGTAAGTTCCCTCCCAAACCCTGTTGAGGGAAAACCGAACCCACCAAAAGCCGTGTCGAATAACTGGTCGATTTCTTGACGAAATTGCACAAATGGGTCGGGATGAAAAGTTTGTTTCTCTTGCCGTCTTATGGGAAGCATTTTCCCTTCCTGCTCCTCTTCCTTTTTAAACCAGTTCCAAGGTGCAAGTTTTTTAAAGTCCATGGTTTACCTTCTTTTTTCATTTTAATTTAATAGGTTATTATTGAACGAATTTGCGAATTTTACACATTGTCATGAGTTAACGCTATCGTAACTGAAGCATTATGTATCGCGAATAGCGTTGATCTCTGACAAGCAACAAAACCTTCTGAGATTTTTTTGAATTCTCAAGTGCTTTAAGAAATTCATTGGTGTTTTTAATTGGTTTTCTGTTGACTTCGAGTATCAATGTGCCGCTGCGTATACCGGCAAGCTGTGCCGGACTTCCGGGGACAACCTCTGAAACCAGCACTCCTTTAAGATTCTCATATCCAAATTGCCGGGCCAAGTCCTTGGATAAGTTTTGAACGGTAAAACCAAGTTGCTTAATGGTGTCCGTCTGGGTGACTCCCTCAACCATCATATCTTTGTCTTGTTCACCCAGTCTTACAGTTAACACTTTCTTTTTTCCATTCCGATTGATGACAAGTTCTGTTTTTGAATGGGGTGGGGTAAGGGCGACCAGGTTGCGAAACTGTCCTACATTTTTCACCTTTTTACCATCAAATTCCACAACAACATCTCCCCGTTTTATACCTGCTTTGTGGGCAGGACTATTTTCGGTCACTTCGGCAATCAACACACCGTGGGTATCTTCCAGATCAAATGATTTTACCAGATCTTCGGTCAAATCCTGGATCACTACTCCCAGATACCCTCGGGTAACGCTCCCCTTTGTGATAAGCTGATCTTCAATTTGCTTTACCATATTAATGGGTATGGCAAATCCAATGCCCATATACCCGCCGCTCTTTGAAAATATAGCAGAGTTGATACCCACCACTTCACCGTCCATGTTTACCAGCGGACCTCCGGAATTTCCCGGATTGATGGCGGCATCCGTTTGTATGAAATCTTCATAATCCGTAATGCCCACGGAGGTTCTTCCTTTGGCACTGACCACGCCTACTGTCATGGTGTGAGAGAGACCGAAGGGGTTGCCGATGGCCATGACCCACTCACCCACTTCCAAAGTATCCGAATTTCCAAAGGGTAATACGGGTAAATCCTTTTTGCCTTCTATTTTGATAATTGCTACATCTGATTTGGGATCCGTACCCACGATTTTTGCTTCAAATTCTCTGTCATCTTTAAGTTTCACCGTTATTTTGTCCGCGTTTCCAACAACATGGTGGTTTGTCAGGATATATCCTTCCTCGGAGAAAATGAATCCTGAACCTTGCCCCATCTGTTTATACTTGCGCGGACGTTTCATGTGAGGATAACGTTGTCCAAAAAATCTTTCAAAAAAATCGTCATTAAAAAGATCAAATGGATTATTGAATTCGAAAGGGGTTAAAACTTGCCCGGATTCAACAGTTTGTTCGACTTTAATAAAAACCACCGCAGGGATAACCTGTTTAGCAATCCTGGTGAAGGCTTTGGATGTTTGTTGAACCGTGGCAAATTCATTAGTAGGAGATGTGCAGCCTGCATTAACAAGAGCGAATACTATCAAAAAGCTCAAAAGCAAAGAAATTAAAACAGATGTCCATTTTTTCCTTTGGATGCTTCTCATATTTGTACTACCTCCTTCGACTATAGCTGATTTTGACGTCATTTCTTTCCAAAGAAAGACTCAAAAAAATTACCGGAAAAGCGCCGGATATCCTTATAGATTGTCGAATATCCGGCGCAAAGGCATTTTTATCCGGTTTTAACCTCAATCCTACGAGGCATAGCTTTCTCAACTTTCGGCAGTGAAAGCCTCAGCACCCCATTGTTAAGCTCGGCGTCGATCTTACTTTGATCAATGACACTGGAAAGATTGAATTGCCGGTGGTATTTACCTATTTCGTATTCAATAAGAACGTCCTCTTCATTGGCGTCTTCAAAAGGCGCAACCTCACCGGTCAAGGTGAGAATGTTGTCTCTAAGATCAATGCTTAGATTATCCGCCGTAACCCCGGGCATGTCGGCCAAGAGCGTAATTTCCTGATCTGTCTCAAAAATATCCACATTGGGTGTAAAGACCAATCCCGGTCGTGTCTGCTCGGCCGGCGATGTTAATTCCTGTTTCGGCTTTACTTGAATTTCTTTGGATTCTTTATCCGTCATGGTTCTCCCTCCTTTCACTGGCATTTTAGGAAACTTATTTGACTGTGATCTGTCTGGGCTTGGCAGCCTCTGACTTGGGTATGGTCACCTTTAACACACCATTTTTCATGGAGGCCTCGACCTTGTTGACATCAATTTCGCCCGGTAGATTGATTGATCTGGAAAATTTTCCAGCTTCTCTTTCCCGTCTGTGGTATCTTACGTTGTTACCTTCCACCGGTATTTTCCTTTCGCCTGAAATGGAAATTCCCTCTGCTGTCACCTGAATATCCAGTTCATTCGACTTGATACCGGGTAATTCGGCCCTAACATAATAGTTTTCTTTGTCTTCAGTGACATTGGTCAGTGGAAAAACACCAGCAGAGAGCCTTGGAAGAGTTCCACTCGACAAGGCACCGAAAAGCTCATCCATCTCACTCCGTAACCGATCGAACTCACGAAAAGATTTACTGAATCCCCAATTCGGAACATTGAAAAATCTTCTGTAAAGCATTATAACACCCTCCTTTCTTTGCAGTATTTGTTTATATTATTAACCTGTTACATAGGCTAACCTTTAAGGGAAAGCCTTTGAATTAAAAAGTAGTTTGGAATTACTGTTTGTCAAGATTTGGTTTTAATTTTTTTATTGAATTACTATTTAAATGTTATATATGACCCTGTTGATTTAGTCCAATTTTTTAAAAAATGTGGCTATGCACTTGACTCCCAATACCACTGCATATTGTAGTTATCTTAATTTCTTAATACTTCATGTTGTGGTGTCAGGAGTCTAGTGCCCTGTCTCAAAAGTTCCGTCCGGCAAACTGGCAATTTAAGTTGCCTT
>CAZKDT010000346.1:0-3401 GCA_964551515.1 uncultured Desulfobacteraceae bacterium
GTCATGGAAAAAATCGGAGTTAAACATAAGCAGATGACTTTGGCGCAAAACAGGTCAACAGAAGTTGTTTCGGTTGATGATAGCAAAAAACAAATTTGCTCCATTGACCGTGACTCTGTCTTGACTCTGACAAAGTGGGGAACCAAACTCGAAAGTTTTTATGGAGTACCGCAGGATATTGAATGGTGCAAGGATATTGCAGGCCGGCTTTTTATTCTTCAATCAAGACCCTTAAAGATAGAAGAAGTGTATACGCCTACAGAGGAGTGCAAGTTTGATGATATCAAAAATGCCGTGCTGATTTCTGGCGGAGAAACGGCTTCATCAGGAATCGGGGCAGGACGTGTCTTTAAAATCGACCGCAAATCAGATTTGGAAAACCTGCCCAAAGGTGCCGTCCTTGTGGCCGGAAATGCTTCCCCTTATTATGTAACCGTTATGGACAGACTAAACGCCGTTGTAACCGATACGGGAAGCACCGCCGGGCATTTTTCGTCTGTTGCCCGGGAATTCGGTGTGCCCACCCTGGTGAATACAGGTGTTGCCGCTACCCATTTGCTTCCGGGAAGGGAGGTTACCGTCCATGCGGACGGCAAAGTTGTTTACGACGGTATTGTCAGCTCATTGATTGAGAGTCCCTGTGCACAAAAGGATCTTTTGTCAAACAGCCCCTTTATGCGTAAATTAAGATATGTTATAAGGTTTGTCTCTCCATTGAAACTTGTGGATCCGGCTTCCAAGTTCTTTAAACCGGAAGAGTGCAGATCGCTGCAGGATATCATCCGATTTTCCCACGAGAAAGCGGTACAAGAAATGTTTTCCATGGGCGACAGAAAGGGAGGCCGAAAAAAGGGAGCGAAAAAACTCATATCCAAGATCCCCATGCTGTTTTATGCCCTTGATGTGGGAGGCGGCATCGAGCAGAAAGTTTCCAACGAGCAAGAGGTGAGGATGGAAGCTATTATAAGTGCTCCCATGAGGGCGGTCTTTAGCGGACTGAATCATCCTGATATACACTGGTCGGAATTTACCCATTTTGACTGGGAAGAATACGATAAAATTGTCATGAGCGGTGGAATCATAAGCGCAGATTCAGCCCGATTCGGAAGTTATGCTATACTTGCCAATGATTACCTTAATCTTAATCTGCGTTTCGGCTATCATTTTGTTATTCTGGACACGATCTGTGGAGATAAGACAGACGAAAACTATATTTTGTTTAGGTTTTCCGGTGGAGGCGGGGATCCCCACGGCAAATCTTTAAGGGCCGGTTTTATCGGTGGTGTTTTGGAACGTCTTGGATTTATGGTGGATATAAAAGGGGATCTTATAGACGGCCAGTTAAAGGAGGGTGACCGGAAAACCATAGCTGAAAAACTGGACATGGTGGGGCGCCTTCTGGGTGCAACCCGATTGATGGACATGTATCTTAAAGATTTCTCTCTAGTTGAAGGTTTTGTAGATGATTTTATGAATGGGCGGTATCATTTCAGTTCAATTGAAGATTGACGGCGTCGTAAAAAGTCAGGAATTCGCTTTTGTCGTCATTCCGGCGAAAGCCGGCATCCAGTAAATTCAATTATTTCTGGATGCCGGATCAAGTCCGGCATGACGGTTTTGGGACTTTTTACGAGTTCATCAAGATTGATTATTGACAATTGAAAGTTTAAGGACTTACCTGGCGCTGTCTTTTTAATAAAATTGATAAAATATCCTGGATAGTGGCTGACGTTATAACCGACGTCCGAATAACCGGTGATAAATAACTAATAATAAATGACTAATTCAGAATACCAGCTTACGTGGATAACGCCCGATCTGGCCGTTGGCTACGCGCCCAGGTCGTATGCCGAACTCGAATCCATAAAATCACAGGGTGTAGATGCCATCGTCAATCTTTGTGCGGAGTTTAGTGATCTGCATGAAATTGAGGAAGACAGAGGCTTTGAGGTCTATTATCTGCCCATCGTGGACGAAACCGCGCCCGACATGGAGGAGATGGAAAAGGGGCTTGCCTGGCTGGATGAGGCTATCTATCTGGGCAAAAAGATCCTGGTTCACTGCCGCCACGGGATCGGGAGAACCGGTACCTTTGTTACCTCCTATCTTCTGAGGAGAGGGCTCGGTGTAAAAGTTGCGTCCAAAAAGCTAAAATATACGCGTGCAACTCCGGCAAGCTACAGCCAATGGAGGCTTTTGAAAAAATATGGTAAAAAATCCGGTGTGTTAAAGATAAGAGAGCCCTCCCTGGAAAGCAAAAATGTCGTTGATTTGAGCACCTATTTTGCAGAATATGAGGCCTTGGTTCAAAAAATAGATGAGGATGTCAAGAAGGCCGGTAAAACCATCGAAGAGATTAAGAGTTGCGAGCTTGAAACAGATGAATGCTGTTTACATTATGTTGACCTCCAGTTAATAGAGGTGATCTACCTGAACAATAAAATGAACCGGACGTTAAAAAGTAATGTAAGGTTGGAAGTCATTCAAGAAGCTGTCGAAGTTTATAAAAAGACAAGGGCGTTGCAGCGTATTCTGGATAATAAAGGAGATGATCCTGAGGCTGATAAAAAGAGCCTGATTGAAGCTTACAACAAAGAGAAGATTTTGTGTCCGTTAAACAGAGAGTCAAAATGCTGCCTGTACCCATACAGACCCATAAGGTGCAGATGTTATGGTATGCCTGAAAAGCGGATTGATGTTGATCTTGTCAACAACATGCTGTCTGATATCTCTCGAAATGTTTTCTTTGCATTTTCCGGATCATTTCTTGAAAAAGACGCTCTCTTTTTTTCTATGGCGGAAACTGTTTCAGGTAAGTTTGTACAAGAATATTTTCATTACCTGGCCTATCTGGCAACCGGTACAAACGATTAATCTTTTAACACATCCGCCACCTTTTCCTCCAACTCATCCTTGTCTATGGGTTTTACGCAGTATTCGTTTGCACCCAGCTTTAAGGATTCCCGTGCAGTTTCTATGGTCGGATAACCGGTCAGCATAATAACACGTATTGAAGGCGCTACCTTTTTAAGCTCTTCCAACACCTCCACACCACTAATTTTTTTTAACTTAATATCTAAAATAGCAAGATCTACCTCATTGGATCGAGCATAATTCAGGGCTTCTTCTTCTTCTGTAAAGGTAAAAACTTCGTGTCCTTTTCTTTGTAAAATTCTTTTGATGAGATTTACAGCATCCAACACATCATCCAATGCCAATATTTTCGCCATTACCTCTCTCTCCTTTTATATTCTTATAGATTCCCATTTATTTTGCCCTGAAAAACCTGGTCCTTTGGGCCTCCGGCTCCGCTTCTCTCCGAGGCGTAGGATCGTGCCTTTACGAACCGGAGGCCAGCCCGTAGGGCTTACAGGCCGGCTTCCGGCTCGTAGAGTCTACAG
>CAZKDT010000347.1:0-415 GCA_964551515.1 uncultured Desulfobacteraceae bacterium
TAAAAAATCGCTCAATTTGGGTTTAATATATTTTTGTCAGATTCAAATTTATTACATAGCCTTCAGAACGATCCACTGCACCAAACTCCCGCAATCCTTTGAGCGAAATTCCGAGCCCCAAACCAGGCAAAAAGGCGCTTACCTCCGGACCTATGGCCCACACTCGATCATGCACGCTTTTATCCCAACTTACGTCCGAGCCACCGTCATCGGTCACTTGCCATTGGCAATAGCCGGCCAGTCCGACATCCCAGTGTTTTGCCAGCGTCTTGCCGATGCCCCATTCAAAGTGAAAATCATTTCCCGGTTTGACATCTGATTTGCTTTTTTCGCTATGGATTTCAAATCTACTGAGAATTGAACCCGACCAGGTTTTCTGTAAATCAAAATAATAAGTTCCCCCAAGTGTAAGCAT
>CAZKDT010000347.1:425-3397 GCA_964551515.1 uncultured Desulfobacteraceae bacterium
GCCGCCTTATTTTTAGCGTATGTTCCCACCGGCAGATAAGCGGCCAGTCCGAAACAAGCATCGTAACGTCCGCCATGCCAGGACAGAGCAAAGGGTTCAACACAGATATCGCCTAAACCGAACTTATTATCGCTAATTCCGGCGGAATCTATTTCAATGTTCGTGTAAATTAAGGGGATGGTGGTATCGACGGTGAAATCAGCCCCAAGGAATTTTATAGAGGTCACCCAAATAAATCGATGTGCACTGGCAAAAACGGTTACATCGAAACCGACATCCAGTTCATTGCCGTTATCGTTTGTGAGGCGATCAGCTTTGTACAACACGTTGTATATTCTATAGTAGATGCCCGGACCAGGCACCGTTGCTGCTTTTATTCCCTCTACACCACTGACATAGTGTCCTGTTTCGCCTGCATTACCGGTTCTCCAAAACATGCCCAATAACGTAGCTCCGATCAACAGTCTTTTTAAAAAACGCATTATTAAATACCATCTTTTCCGCTCAGATTCAATATTTACTCGTGCCATTGCGGTCCGCGGGACGTATCGTGCTTTTATTTTCGTTTAGATCATCTTCAACAGCGATGACAGCTTTTCCTCTCCTGCCTGGGGATTTCGATTTTGTGCCTGTACCCATTGCATCAATTTCTCCAAGGACAGCCCGGAATCAATAAAGTCTCGGGCCTTTTCCACACCTTTGCCCAAATCATCAACTTCTTCCGTCACATAAAAAATCGGTGCGGCATTCAGACAGACCGTTTCATACAATGCACTTCCTGTGTTCCTTCCGGATAACACTCTAAGAAGTCTTAAAGCTTCTTCATTCCGATCATCACCCGCTGCAATGTCTTTCAATGTGATTCTATTCACCAGACCCACAGAGTTGGGGTCGATTGTATAATGCAAGATGTTACCGTCCGGTTCCAACTCTGCAACATAACTTTTTCCCACTGGAGACAGCTCGTCTATTCCTCCAACCCCATTTCCTGAGGTGCCATGAAACGCCAAGGCCCTCTTAAAGCCGATTTTCTTCATGGTTTGAATCACCGGACCAATCATTTCTTTTGCATAGACACCTCTAACGCCGAACGTTGGATTTGCCGGGTTTGCAAGAGATGCCGCGATATTCAATATACTGCCAAAACTCATCTGGGATAGAATCCTGAACAATGCCCGCGGATGAATATTGGAACTCATTCCGTTAAAGAGTCCGATCCCCGTCTTTTCAATACTTGCCTTAACCGTGTCGGATGGGCACTCGACATCGACACCAAGCGTTTCGCAGAGATCGACGGTTCCACAACGTGAAGTAATGGCTCTTGCGCCATGCCTGGCAAGACAGATGCCGCCGGCCGCAGCCACAATTGCTGCAGCCGTGCTGATGTTAAAAGTTTTGAAACTGTCCATGCCGGTGCCGCAATTGTCTACAAGGGGCTTTCCGGTATTGGGTGACACTTTTACAGTATCCAGTTCGTAAATGGCCTGCCATGCTCCGGCAATCTCGTCAGGACAGGGTCCTTTGGCGGTGATTGCTGCAAGAAATGCTCCCTGATGAATTTCCGGCTGCTCTTCTAAAAGAATTTCCGAAAACAATTTTCTTGTTTGTTCTCTGTTTAAATCTTTACCTGAAATTAAAGCGGTGATGGAATTCCCGAATTTTTTAAATTTGTCATTCATGCGAAACCTCCACAACGGTTTTTAATCCTTTTTGTGATGCCGTGTGTTCAATCCCTTGATGGATAGAATCAAGATCAACACGGTGAGTGATTATTTTTTTTGCCAGGCCAGGTTCTGATGAGATCAACTCTATGGCGTTGCGATTCTGATCAGCAGTACACCCATAAGCGCCGCTGATGAAAAATTCATTATAATGGATTTGATTGAAGTCGATGCTGCTTTGTGAGAATTGAGAAGCAATACCGCTGAAAATTGAAACCTTGCCGGCCGGAGCCAGTAATTTCACAAACGATTCATTAAGAGATACCTGGGAACAGGCAAATATGAGTGCGTCCACACCGTTGTTGTGTGTTGCTGCCATAACCTTTTCCATCATATTATCGGCGCCGGGGTCCATGACCGTGTCAGCCCAAGTGTGGAAGGCCGTTTTTCGTCGATGCGTCTGCGGCTCGCTGATTAAAATATGCTCAGTTCCCTTATATTTGGCAAGAAATGCATGTAAAAGACCCAGAGGACCTGCTCCGATGATCAACACCGTGTCATTTTTAGTAAGATTGATTTTGTTCTGGGCATTGATACAACAGGCCAGGGGTTCAGCCAGAGTGGCAGCCGCATGGCTGATTTTTTTAGGGATAATATTGAGGCTTCCAACGATGGCGTCTTCAATAGGAATTGCAATGTATTGGGCAAAGCCGCCGTTCTGTGTGAACCCTAAAATTTCTCGATTCGGGCACAGATTGTCCATCCCCTTAAGGCAATAGGAGCACTTGCCGCATCGAAACCCCGGAGCAATTTGAATCCGGGTGCCTTCTTTAAACGTGTTTGTGCGGCTTTGTTCTATAATTCCTGCAATTTCATGGCCCGGTATTCTCGGATAATTCAGAGCTCGATGACCTTGGGCCACCATTTTGGCATCGGAAGAGCAAATTCCGCAGGCGTTAACCTTTACAAGCACGCCACCGGGCGGACACTCCGGAGTCTCCACTTCTCGAATTTCCAATTTTCCGGGTTGTTCAAGGATTGCTGCTTTCATAACAAAAAAAATCCTCAAGCGGTTACCGCTTGAGGATTTACCTTTTCCCCAACGCCAAACAAAATGGCAGGTCTTCTGACTCCCCCGCCCTTTTAGCTGCCTTCCCATACTGATGCTTCAATACAGTGGCACTATCATGCTAAAAGAGTTCTCTATCCCAAAGGAAAAGAGCGGGGTAACAGCGGCGGGTCCGTACCGGATTTTCACCGGTTTCCCTATTATGCCCAAAGGGCCACCATTAAGTTGTACAATATATTTTT
>CAZKDT010000348.1:0-3380 GCA_964551515.1 uncultured Desulfobacteraceae bacterium
CAGAGCCCCTCTGGGGCGGAGCCTGGACCTGGATCTTTATTTTGTTATTCGTTCTTGGTGCCTTTGTGGCCAAAAGGAAATAACTTTTTAAAATCCAATGAAAAGATTATATAATCGATCCTATTTTTTTGATCAGGGGATTCGTTTTGAATGCCAGCGGTGCGGGGTATGCTGTACCGGAGATCCTGGGATCATATATGTAGGGAAAGATGAACTTGCGCGTATCGCCGAATACCTTTGTATTCAAGTTTCCTTTTTTATCAAAAAATATCTCTATCCCATAAAAAAAGGATACAGTATCAGAGAACATGCAGATGGGCGGTGTTTTTTTTATGAAAACGGGTGCACCATCTATCCGGTTCGTCCAAACCAGTGCAAAACATTTCCTTTCTGGTTTGAGAATTTACGTTCTGCCAAAAAATGGAAACGCATATCTATGGAATGTCCGGGTATTGGTTGTGGTGCCCTATATTCCAAAGAACAGATTCTGGAACTCGTTCAATCCAACATGGATGCTGTTGTAACACCTGAATATTGCATGAAAGTGAATGAAAATCGATAGGGTTACCGAGAAAATGCGGACTCGGGGAATCCATGCCGTTGGGCAATTTTTTCGAACATTAGCGTGAGTCCGACTCCCAGCGTGAAGACCGAGCCGATGTCGAGATTTTCATCCGCTGTTTGGTCGAAAAAAACATTGAGGCTGGATTCGATACCGTCTTCGGGCAACCAGTAACATACCATGACAGGAATTTGGGGCAGGGGGTACAAAACCACGGAGATATCCGATTCGAACTGTTTTTTTACCTGCTTTCCGCCTAATATATGTACCATATCGTCAAAAAGGTCGGTATAGACGTCTGCCACTCGTTTTAAGGGCTCCTCGCATCGTTTCTGAAAAAGCGGATACCGTTCCTTCCCGTGTTTCAGCTCTCGAAACGAAACCCAGATTCCTGAAACCGGCACCCCTTTGCCGTTAAGAACATAGTTGAGAAAGGGGATGGCCACCCACGGATTGATATGGATTTGCGTGGAAAAATTCCCTTTTGTATCCACACTGAAGTTCCTCCCGAGCACCCTGATCGTTAGCTTGTCATTCGAAAACCGGGCTCCTATTCTTTTGGCGGCCTCAGCAAGGTCAAGGTTGGCAATTTTGTTTTTTAGTTTTATTAGGTAGGCATCCCGGTTCTGTTCAACTTCATTCTGATTTTCGGGTTCTCCGGAGAATCGTTCAATGATTTCCGGATCCAGATTCGGGCATTCCTTGAGCTGTCTTTTCCCCTTGAAAACCGCTCCGGCAAATGCAAGACATGTTTTTTCACCACATTCCCGGCAATTCGACTTGTCGAGCAGCCGAAAGATTTCCATGGCGTTTTTCGGTTGTGGCATACAAGTGCTCCTTCATGATCTTTGATTCAACCTCTAAATCTAAATATCTGTTTGCATATGTCAACCCCCTACGGATGTAAATTAAGACCGTTGGTAAACGCTGATCCTTGCATATTGACAAACCGTGGTTTCGATGTCGGGGGTCAGGTTTCAGGTGACACCAAATAACCATGGGAATCTTAGCAAACAACAGTCTTGATTTACACCCACCCCCGACCGGATAGGGTTCAAATTTGTTTTCAACCCTAACGTTGCAAAAGTCGAGGGTGCTGCAGATCCAAGGTATCAAGGGTGCAGTTGTAGTAATTTACCGCAAACCCTTGACAACACTGGAGATGCGGTGCCATCGGCTTTCCCGTAGGGTAAATAACATGGCTGCTTTTCACTGATTTCAGGATGCCATCTGGAGTTCATTCCAGCAAAACAGTTAAAAAAGGTTGAATGGCTTGTAATTATTACTTTTAAACCCATTTGGTCATGTTATTTATGCAACTATAGGGTTAATTCTATTCGGCCCTCAATGCCTCGATGGGATTCAGGTTGGCCGCCCGCTGGGCGGGCAAAACCCCGGCCAGAAGACCGATAAGAACAGCCAGAGCTTCAGCCATCACAACATACAGCCACGGGGTGTGAGTGGGAAGGGCAGGCACAATGGCTCCCAAAAGCCATGCACTTCCGGCGCCGATCATTAGACCGGCCAGACCGCCGATGCTCGACAGCACAACGGCCTCGCCGATAAAAAGGGAAAGGATTTGTCCGCGACCCGCGCCGATGGCGCGAAACAGTCCGATCTCAGCCCTTCTTTCAGTCACACTGATGGTCATAATCGTGAGAATTCCCACCCCCCCGACCAGAAGTGAAATTCCTCCCAAAGCGCCAACTGCCAGGGTGAGGATGTTGAGTACGGAACCCAGTACATCCAGCATCTGTTCCTGGGTGGTAATGGTGAAATCTTCAGCACCGTGCCGATCTATAAGCAATGCTTTGACTCTTTTAACAATTTCATCCAAGCTGCTGCCGGCGGTATAAAGAAGATCAATTTCCATAAGGCTTTCCCGGTCGAACATGCCCAATGCTTTGTCCGTGGGGATGTAGTCGGCGTCGTCCAGGGTTGTAAATCAAGACTGTTGGTGATTTAGCTTAAATTATCCAGGTTTCAGGTGTCAGTGTTCAGGTTTTGGGTTTCCGCTCTTACGTCCCTCTCTCCTGACACCTGAAACCTGATCTTCAGATCCCGGTGATAAGGAATGAATGGCTGTCGTAAACCAACAGCCGTGAATTACACCCGTCGTCCAGGTCGAATCCAAGCATCTGTCCTTTTGATTCCATGATGCCGATGACCCGGTAGCGCTCTCCGCCGATGCGGATACGCCGGCCCAGGGGATTTGTTGAGCCGAGAAGCTCATCTTTTACTGTGCTGCCCAGCACGGCAAAGGCACGAGCCATACGGGGGACTTTGCCTGTAAAGCGGCGATCACCGAAGACGTCCAGGCTCACCCGGGAATTCATCCCGGGTTCAATATTAGGAACATCAACCTCATCGATGGGAGCGGTTACATAAAAGCACGTATTGTCAATAAGATCCACCACCGGTGGGATAGCGATGCCGACGGGTGATGGGGTTACGTATTCGCTCAGTTCACCGTTGATTTCCGCGATCACACCATTAAAAGGGGCCATAAGCCGGGTTCGATCCAGGGCCGCTTGAGCCACGCCTACCTTGGCCTTGCTCATAAGGGCGGATGCCTTTGCTGCTTCGCATTCCGCCTTCAGGGCTTTGGCCTTGGTGACAGCCTTGTCCGCTTTCTCTTCCGAAGTTGCTTCTGTTTTGCGAAGGTTTACAATACGGTTCGCTTCCCGCTGCGCCACATCAGCGTTCAAACATGCTGCCCGTGCCTGTGCTCTTGCGGCCTTGGCTTCGCTAACCACCAATCTAAGGGTCAACCGGAATGAGTGTGGTCAATTCCTATCATTTTGCAGAATATTTTTCA
>CAZKDT010000349.1:0-3360 GCA_964551515.1 uncultured Desulfobacteraceae bacterium
TTGGGATAATAATCCAAATAAGGATGGCTCCGGTCTATCTCAATTTCTCTGAGATGTCTCTCCAAGCCTTTGGGCTTTAATCCCACCTTTAAGAATTTTGCCATTCTCTGCAATTCGCATTTCTTATTGGCCTGACAATTCTTACAGTCCACATGGTGAACCGACAAAAGAAGCCGAAGAGCGGTTCGTTGCAATTGTCTTACCGCAGGGGTATCGGTTTTAACAACCATATTATCTTTAACAGTAACTGTACATGAAGGTACGGGTTGTCTTTCACCCTCAATTTCAACAAAGCACATCCGGCAAGACACCGAAGGGGGATCAATGCCTTCCAGGTAGCACAAATTGGGAATATAAATTTCATTATCAAGGCAGGCCTTAAGCAGAACTGTCCCCTGTTTTGCTTCAATTTCTTTATCATCCACTATGAATTTCGGCATAATTTAGCGCCTCGAAAATTCTACAACATATTAATAATACAGGTTTATGAATGGCGATCTTTTTATTTCATTCAAAGTTTCAGTCCTCTTTCTTCTTTTCCGGCGGCTTTTCTATATGGGGAACCAAATGCGGAGGGGATACCTTTCTAACCGCATCATATTCCGGTGGGCAGGCCACCATGCACTCACCACATTTTACACAAAGTTCCTGATCAACCCCCTTTTTTCGATTGCTCGTGGTAAATACAGCCTCCACCGGACAGCATGTAGCACAGGCATCACAGCCACGGGCACACAGATCCAAATCAAAATAAAAGGCAATCATCGGACGGCACATCAGGGCCGGACACCGCTTTTCATATATATGGGCTTCGTATTCATCCCTGAAATATTTAATTGAAGTCAGTACCGGATTTGGGGCGGTTTTACCCAGCCCACAAAGGGACCCGGCTTTTATGTCTATACTCAACGTCTCTAACAGTTCAATGTCGCCGTCTTCACCTTCGCCCCTTGTTAACCGCTCCAGTATTTTGAGGAGATGGTAGGTCCCGATTCTGCAAAATGTGCATTTCCCACAGGATTCGTTTTGGGTGAAATCAAGAAAATAGCGGGAAACCTCCACCATGCAGGTATCTTCATCCATGACCACCATGCCCCCGGATCCCATCATTGCCCCGGCTTCGGTCAAAGAATCAAAATCAATGGGAGTATCCAGAAAATCCTCATTCAGACACCCCCCGGACGGTCCCCCGATCTGAACGGCCTTGAATTTTTTGTTATCCGGAATACCGCCGCAGATATCGAAAATAAGAGTCCGCAAAGACACACCCATGGGTATTTCCACCAAACCCGCGTGAACCACATTGCCAACCACGGAGAAAATAGCGGTGCCCGGAGTGTTTTCGGTGCCGATGTCTCTGTACCAGTCAGCCCCATGATCCAGAATAGGAGCAACCGAGGCCAGGGTTTTTACATTGTTAATTACCGTGGGCGTGTTCCACAGACCTTTTTGAACCGGATACGGCGGACGGTGCCGGGGCATACCTCTATACCCCTCAATAGATCGAATCAGGGCCGTTTCCTCACCACAGACAAACGCCCCGGATCCCCGAAAAACATCAATCTCAAGATCAAAGGAGCTTCCCAAAACCGATTTTCCCAAAAGACCCAGTTCTGTGGCCTGCCGGATTGCTTTTGTGACGATATCCACCGCAAGGGGATATTCCGCCCGCACATAAATGATGGCTTTTTTTGATCCCACCGCATACGCGCAAATGGCCATGCCTTCGATGACCTGGTGGGGATTGCTTTCCAGGATGGTTCGGTCCATATAAGCGCCGGGGTCTCCTTCGTCTGCGTTGCAAATTACTATTTTTTCTTGTTCTCCGGTATTTTTCGCCAGTTCCCATTTTCTGCCCGTGGGAAATCCCGCGCCCCCTCTTCCTCTCAACCCGGAATTCTGCACTTCTTTGATGATCTCATCGGGATTCAGTTTTAAGGCCTTGACAAGACTTGAATATCCGCTGTCAGCAATGTAGTCGTAAATGTCTTCCGGATCGATACGACCGCATTTTTCCATGACCACACGTTTTTCCCGGTTAAATCGGCTAAACTCCATTACCCAAGGAATCAGATCGTTTTCTTCCATGGCCCCGTAAACGTGCTCGAATCGGGGGTCTCCTTCTTTTAAAAAAAGCTTGGCCAGCATCTTAGCCTTGCCCGCATTCACTTCATGATAGAAAATTGGTGGAAATCCCGAGTCCGGATGGTCTATAACCACCACCGGTTCTGCATAGCAATGGCCCATACATCCCACCGTATGGATACGGGCGTCAATATTGTATTCATTAAGTGCTTCTTCAAATGCCTTCTTAGTTTCAAGGGCTCCGGAGGCAATACCACAGGTGGCCATACCAATATGTATTTTAGGAACCGGTGACTCTCTGAATTCATTTCGACGTTTCTCGGCTTCTTTATAAATGGCGTCGAATCTCTGGTCTATTTTTTCATTATTGTCCGGATTCATCTTTTATCTTTGCTCGTTCTTCCATTTCTTTTTCTATTTCAATGCGCATCAGAAACCCTTCCACCTTGCTGGGCGCCATGTTGCCATGGACGGTTTCATCAATAATGGCTACGGGCGCTAACGCACAGCATCCCACACAAGCAACCTTTTCAATACTGAATTCTCTGTCAGGCGTGGTTTCACCGGCATGAATGCAAAGCTTTCGTTCAAAATTTTCAAGGATAATGTCACCGCCCCTGACATGGCAGGCAGTACCCAGACAAACCTTGATCGGATGTTTACCGGGAGGATGAAACCGAAACTGGTTATAAAATGTTGCAACGCCATAAACCTCACTTTCAAAAATTTCAAGGTGTTCCGATACTATTCTTATGGCTTGGGTAGGGAGATAGGCAAGCGTTTCCTGAACCATTTGGAGGATTGGGATAAGATTTCCTCTTTGTTTTTCAAAGGATTCAAGTTTCGAGGCAACATGCTTTATAGCCTCCTTCTCTTCCGGAGTTAACTCATCATTCATAAAAAATCCTTTATTCAGATATGCAAATTCAGGCAATGCTGATTAATGCCAACTTCGTTCGTATATATTACCAACCTCGAATAGAGAGAATCTTATTTACCTTTCTAAAGTAAAAATGTCAACTTATAATTATATAATAAAATGATCGCTGTTTGAAAACATAATACAGACAAGTCGGCTTTTATTTTCGTTAACTTCTTGAATTAACAGGAGATTATATTAACATTTTGATTTCCAATGGTCCTAACTTAAACCGGCCCTGGGGTTTAAATCAAAAGTGTTGTTTGCTAAGATTGGCATGGCTATTTGGTTTCAGGTTTCAGGTGTCAGAAAGCATGTTCAGTTGTTTATAGACCTCAAGATGCTCCACGTCCATA
>CAZKDT010000350.1:0-3352 GCA_964551515.1 uncultured Desulfobacteraceae bacterium
GCCTGCCACTGCGAGGCACGAGCGGGCAGGTCGGATGATGATCTTTTTTATTCATTAATTTTCACCCGAAGGGCGAGCCGGAGGCTTCCATATGCTGTTTTTGTCAGACCATAAACCTTGCGAGTTAACTCCCGGGCCAACTGCCATGTCTCGATATCTTCAAATCGTTCTATTCTCATGCATTTTCCGTTATGGGTTATGAGTTGAACCTCTGAACCCGTAAACGGTTACACATAGTTGTATCAATCGATTTTTTTATATCCCGGCTCAAGTTCAATAATAGTACCAGGATTGCCAATTCTTCTAAAAAAGATTTTCCGTATTTTCGGTGCATAAACATACAGACAATTATGCTTATGTTCAACCTGGTATCCTTCCTCAAAGGAGAGCCCCAGAAGGTTTTTCATAATCATTTTATTAACGTTACGGTGTCCAACAACTGTTGTTCGGTTAAATAAGAGTCTTTGTCGACCTGCATCTTTTGTCTCTTTATTTTTTGGGGAGTTTTTTGCTTTAAGTTGTTTTGAAATATTGAACTCATACAAAGCATTATAGTATGACGCGCCCAACTCACGGTAATTTTCCCATGGAAAATTTTTGAGAATCGAATACCATTGGGCATCACAATTATTGTAAAGAATTTCGTCATCTTCATTAACAACATAATCAACGGCAATATTTTTGACTTTAAAACTCATAAAATAGGGGACACATATTTCTTAGCCCAGCTTTTGTTATAAGCCGCTTCCAAATGTTACGAATCGTATTTTGCGATGTCGGTTCTCCTTTGGTATGAAAAATGGTTTCAATTATTCCCTCACTGGATCGCAGAGCCTCTTTTTTCCGTATTCTAAATAAAGTCCGGAGGATAAAGACGATTTGCTTTCAATGTCCGTCCATCTAATCAAACTTGAAAATGTTTACAAGCTGCTCTGTTTTGTATGATTTTGCGATGGTGAGAGCCTAAGGCGGCCTATACCCGCAACCCAAAATACGAAAAAACTACCGGCATCAAAAATCCCGTAGATCTGAATTTGATGCCGATCTACAGACCTGTAAAAAAATTTTCTTGCTTTTTGTGACAGGGTTTTGAGCAATAAGGTACTAAAGCCGGGCGACTTTCATACCTCCCACCTACCAACCTTATGGATTGGACTAAGTTTTCACCCGGGTTTTTGGTATCAACTTTTTGCTGTTGACAATATCCCTACAATTGGTATATTTGATTTATGACATGGACGGTCACCGTTAAAAAGAAAGCGGAAAACAATTTCGCAAACTTCCGGTCGGTGTCACCAAATCGCTGATTCGACTTTTGAAAGAAATCGAACTTTACGGCCCTTACAGAAACAATTGGCAAAGCTATGGATCATTGGGCAAAAATCGCTTTCATTGCCATTTAAAAAAGGGACATCCGACTTACGTAGCCGTCTGGGAAATAAGAGACAAAGAAATCCGTTTGATTGAGGTGCCATATGTTGGAACACACGAAAAAACTTCCTATTGAGATCAAATTCATCGGGCCGTCCACGAATAAGGATAAGGCAATTGCGGCGCTGAAGTCCTTGGGTTTTGTGAACGTTTCCGACTCGGTTCCTTGGCGGGACCTGTTTCCGGAATATTCGGATGAAGATTTTTCGGGTGTATGCCTTGCCGGATCACGGGCGAAAGAGGGGTTAACCCAAAAACAGCTTTCGGAATTGACCGGTATTCCGCAGAGCCACATTTCCGAGATGGAAAACGGCAAACGACCGATCGGCAAAAAGCGGGCAAAAATTCTTGCCAAAGCTCTCAAGGTGGGATACAAGGTTTTTCTTTAGGCAGATGCAATTCTTCAGTCAAACATGAAAACATTTGTTGGAATAATCCTGTCTGTATTTATTTTCGTTGTAGTCTTGGGCTTTGTGTGGATCTCGATTAATATGGCCTTCGTCCTGATCCGCCGCACTATTGCAAATCTTTTAAAAATCTTTGAAACAGGGTGCGTATAGGGTGCAAAATGCATCGATATTTTTCTGTTTTTCCGATTTCACACTTAATGAAATCAAATGGCTATAAAACGCTGAGTATTTCCTGCATCGCCACCAGTCTTAAGGCCCCTGATATTAGCATAGGGGCCTTTTCACTTTTTCAGTGTTTTATGGCTTGAAAAGATAGTGATGGTTGTATTATATTGTTTTTAAGGTAATGCAGCATTTTGTTGAAAAAAGAAAAAAGAGTTCCGCTATGCTTTACGGTTTTGAAAAAATTATTGAAGAACGCATTCTAACGGCCCAAAAAAGGGGCGAATTTGAAAACCTGCCCGGTGCCGGCAAGCCCTTGAAGTTTGAGGACGACCGTTTTGTTTCGGAAGAGTTGCGTCTGGCCTATAAAATACTAAAAAATGCAGATTGTGTCCCACCTGAAATTGAATTGAAAAAGAAGATTAAACAGACGGAAGACCTGTTGGTGGGAATGCAGGAAACTTCTGAAAAATACCATCTATTAAAAAAAATGAACTTTTTAATCATGAAGTTAAACTCAATCCGAAACACATCAATTGCCCATGAAATGCCTCAGGTATATACGGAAAAATTGATAGAACAATTTGGGAATTCTAAAACTTGCTGAAATTAAAATGTTGACGTGACCCTTTTACTAACCTGTTGAATTCATGTATCATATTGTTAAATTTAAACTTAAAAATCGCTTTATTTTTCCAGCTTACAACTGCATATAAATTTCGAGACGTTCGAGACGTATAATTATGTCATTTAAAAAAAAAGAAAAAGAGGAAAGCCATCTAAAAAGTGTTTTGATGGCCTATTTTATTCTTGTTCTCCATGTTGTTTTGATTACAGTATTGGTCCTGCTTGTCATTTTTTTCCGTGGTATTATAAATTACATGATATGGATTTTTATAGTCGGTACTGCTGCCATCATTGCTTCAGCCTATCATTTTTATAAACGCATGAGAATGCAAGGTAAGACTCTTCAGGAAATGCTTAACTCTCATCGGTTTGCCGGTAGAACAGTTGAAATCAATTTTTTAGGGGGACTCGCATCTTTAAAAATCAGCGGGCCAAATGACCTGGCTGCTCTGGATAGCGCTGCATCCAAACAAGTTAAGCAACTGGAAGACCCGAATGTAATTCAAAACAGGGAATTTTCTGAACTTGTTCGCCTGCTTGAAAACAACCTTATTACCTTTGATGAATATAATAAATTTAAAGAACGGATTCTCAAGTCATAAAATTTCGTTGTGATTTTATGTAACGTCAGTGGATTCAATAAAAATATATCCCTATACTATCCAAGTCCAGATCTCGTAACATGATTGAAAAACAGGTCTTTTTTTTGGACATTATCGGGC
>CAZKDT010000351.1:0-3326 GCA_964551515.1 uncultured Desulfobacteraceae bacterium
TAAATATTCTTTTAAAAATGGCTCAAATAATCGTTGGTTTAAGCCCAAATAAAGTAAGACTTAGTATTCTGTGTTCATCATTCCTGACACCTGAAACCTGACACCTTAAGATATGAGAAAAAAAATAAGAAGAATTCCTTAAATATTCAATCTTCAATCGACAATTTTCAATTATTTTCGGCCGTAATGGCCAAATTATCTCTGTGAATCACATCATCAAAAAGCTTATACCCGAGACGCTTTTTAATCTGGTTGGATTTAAGTCCCATGATCTTGCGAATATCGGTTGAGCTGTAGTTGACAAGACCGGTGCCCAGTGTTTCATGGTCACCTCTTTTGAATTCCACCGGGGCGCCCACACCAAAATCCCCTTTTACACCAACGATACCGCTGGGAAGAAGGCTTTTACCTCTGTTCATAATTGCAGCGGCGGCGCCGTCATCAACCATAAGAACCCCTTTGGGTTTCAACGTAAAGGCTATCCAACATTTTCGACTTTTGAGCTTCTTGGTTTTGGGTACAAAAAAAGTTCCAAATTCCTCGGCGGAAAAAAGGTTTTTCAGGATATCGGGTGTGTTACCATTTGCAATAACCATTGGGATTCCGGCCGCAGTAACCTTTCTGGCAGCCTTTATTTTGCTGAGCATGCCGCCGGTACCGAAAGCCCCGGGAATTTCTCCGGCAAATCTTATAATATCCTTACTGATGGTGGACACAACCGGAATCAACGCCGCATCAGGATTGGCGCGGGGATCTTTGGTGTGGAGACCGTCAATGTCTGTGAGATTGATCAGAATATCCGCATCCATCAAGAGTGTAATCATGGCCGCGAGGTTGTCATTGTCTCCAAACCGAATCTCTTCGATCATCACGGTATCGTTTTCATTGACGATGGGAACAACGTGCCATGATAACAGCATTAAGATAGCATTGCGCGCATTCAAGTATCTTTGTCGGTTATTAAGGTCATCGCTGGTAAGCAAAATCTGAGCGACTTTTCTATGATCCCGTGCAAAGGCTTTTTCATATTCCATGATAAGTCCGGCCTGCCCCACAGCAGCAACCGCCTGCCGCTTTGGAATCTCCTCCGGTCTTTTATCAAGACCTATTTTTTTTACACCTGACGCCATAGCCCCGGAAGAGACAAGAATAACCTCCCGTCCGCTCTCAATTAGCCGACATATCTGTCTGCTTATGGATCGGATCGCTTTTAAATTTAACCCTTGGTCCTCGGTTAGAACATTGCTGCCGACTTTCACCACAACACGGCGGGCATTATTAAAAAACGATTTTCCGTTATCATTCATTAGAGCTGTCCAATAATTGAATGATTTTTGAATTCAGGTTTTCGATGCCCTGACCGGTAAGCGCTGAAACTAATATGACTTGTTTTTCCTTTAGGGCGCTTTGAAACTTCTTTGACGCTTCACGGACATCCGGCAGATCAATCTTGTTAAGAACCACAATTTGAGGTTTTTCCATTAATTTTCGATTATACATGACAAGCTCTTCGTTAACAGTGCAATAGGCATGCAGGGGATTATCCCTATCCACAGCCGACACATCGATAAGATGAACAAGAATGCGTGTGCGTTCAATATGGCGCAGAAATCTGATACCCAGCCCGGTTCCCTTGTGTGCCCCCTTAATTAAACCGGGGATATCTGCGACCACAAAAGGCTCCGCCCAATCGGTTTGAACGACGCCCAGGCTGGGGAAAAGTGTAGTGAACGGGTAATTACCTGTTTTGGGACGCGCTGAAGAAACTGCAGCAATAAGGGTGGACTTGCCTGCGTTGGGAAGGCCTATAATACCAACATCCGCCAGAAGTTTGAGTTCCAGCTTTAACGTTTTAGTTTCACCCGGTTCACCCGGCTGGGCAAGCCGGGGAGTCCGGTGTGTTGAAGTTTTAAATCGTGCATTGCCCTGACCGCCTCGACCCCCTCTTGCCAGCACAACTGTTTCGCCACATTTGATTAAATCTGTTATAACCTGTTCGGTGTCGGCGTCGGTGACCAGGGTGCCGGGTGGAAGTTCTATGACCAGGTCTTGACTGTTTTTGCCGGTCTTTTGTTTTCCCTGGCCATGGGCGCCGTTTTTGGCTTTGAAATGTTTCCGGTATCGAAACTGATATAGAGTCCGTTTTCTTGAAGATGCTCTTAAAACAATATCACCGCCCTTACCCCCGTCCCCACCGTCCGGTCCTCCGCGTGGAATATACTTTTCACGTCTGAAACTCACACAGCCTCTGCCGCCATCACCGGACTGAATGGTAATAATTGCTTCATCGATGAATTTCACGCCGCATGAACGCTTACTTTTTTCCGGGAACGACCCAGCCGTTCAAAGGCAACAAAACCATCAATTTTGGCAAACAGGGTGTAATCTCTGCCCATGCCCACGTTGTCCCCGGGATGAATTTTTGTTCCCAGTTGGCGAACCAGAATATTACCGGCTTTTACTTTTTGACCGCCATATCGCTTTACACCCCTGCGTTGCCCCTGGCTGTCACGGCCGTTCCTGGAACTGCCGCCTGCCTTTTTATGTGCCATTATGTAAACTCCTTGTTGAGACCTCGTTACGGTGTTACGCCGAGGATATCTTTTTTATATCAGTAAAAATTAAATTATACCTGAAGCCATAACATTTTCAAAAATCTATACTTTCGCCTGTTGTTAACTTTGATGAACTCGTAAAAAGTCCGATTTAGACAGTTTTGTAAAAAGTTCAAATTCAAGACGTGCAAATTTAGCAATCATGATGCGTACTTATCGTACGTTGAATGATTGCGAAACGCAGCACAACTCAGAAGTCGGACTTTTTACGAGACCGTTAAGCTTCAATACTGTCTATTTTGACCGCGGTATACTGCTGTCGATGTCCCTGCTTGCGGCGATATCTTTTTCGTCGTTTATACTTGAAAACGATAATCTTTTTAGCCTTACCCTGCTCAACTATGTGACCTTTTACCGTCACATTATCAAGAAGCGGCCGACCGATACTCACGTCCTTTCCGTCTGCAAACATAAGAACCTCGGCAAAAGAAATAGAGTTGCCGATCTCTCCGGGAATTTTTTCTACCCTCAAAACATCGCCCTGATGAATTTTATATTGCTTTCCGCCAGTATTAACGATAGCGTACATATACTTGATCCCTCCTCAAGGTCACTGACCCTTAATTTCATTTACGAAAATGATAATTATTAATCTATTACATAAATTTGTCAAGATAAAATTTAGCAACTCTAATTATGGCCCCAAGTTCATTTCTATATACCGTGTGAGTGGCATTTTGCCACGATTTTTCGCGGCCGGAAAGCCGCTCT
>CAZKDT010000352.1:0-3319 GCA_964551515.1 uncultured Desulfobacteraceae bacterium
CGCCTTCACCGGGGCCAGGGGGGAAGGGAAACGCGGGCTTTTTGACCAGGCCCATAAAGGGAGCGTATTTATGGATGAAATCGGAGATGCCTCCCCTCAGACCCAGGCAAAAATCCTTCGGGTTTTGCAGGAGGGACAGTTCAAAAGGATAGGGGGGGGCTCAAATATCCGGGTGGATGTTCGTCTCATTTCAGCAACCAACAAAGACCTGTCCGCCTTGATTGCCAAGGGAAAGTTCCGCGAAGATCTATTTTATCGGTTAAATACCATAACTATCAACCTGCCCCCTTTGAGAGAACGTCGGACTGATATCCCCCTGTTAGCGAATCATTTTCTGATGGAATATTCGCGATTACAGGGCCGGGATTTCCGGTTTGCCCCCGATTCGATGGCACTGATGGAATCTTATGGATGGCCCGGTAATGCTCGAGAACTAAAAGGGGTGGTGGACTACGCTGCAACCATGGCTGAGGATTCCCTGTTGCATCCCGATTCGTTTCCCAATTTTCTCTATTCCAGTGGCACAACCCGCCGCAAAAATACCCAAAAAGAAATCCCATATCTTCTCCCCGGGGAAGGCGATAACTTCCTTTCCACCATCCTCAAGCAGGTAGAAAAAAACATAATCAAAAAGGTAATAGAAAACTCCACAACCAGGACGGAGGCCATCAAGACTCTCGGTATAAGCAGGCGGACCTTTTACGCCAAGATCAAGGAGTATGGTCTCGATTAGCTCCTTCCTTTGTCTACCATATATACAAACGGCCTGCACCTCCCCATAGCTTCTCAATTCACTGCCCTAATTTCTATATAACATCAACTCGTTACACTCTACGGCATAGTTCTTGTTATTAGGCCAATTGAGATGGGGAGTTCCAAAATTTTCCATGTGGAGATAATTTCAAAGGTAAGAATTTGGTGCCGCCATTCGTTGGTTGTTTCAATTCGAACCACCGGTGGGCCGGATTATTATGGTCAGACCAGTAATCAAATAACTAAATAATTCATTGACAAAACATACCATTAAGTGTATAGAAAAATTGAAGAGTGGGCGTTGATGCTTATAAGCTGCTGAAATAATACATCAAAATTTGGATATGATAACCTTTTAGCCACCACAGATGAAAGGAAAAAACGAGATTGCTGCGAAAAGTCCGAAAAATAAGATTGTCTGATATGATTGTTAATCAAATTAAAGACCTTATTCTCACCAAACAGGCAACGCCAGGGATGTGTCTGGGTAGTGAAAGGGAGATGTGCAAGAAACTAAATGTGAGCAGATCCGTGCTGCGCGAAGCGCTCTCCAACTTACAGGCTCAGGGATTAATAAGATCAGATCCTCAAGGAGTTTTTGTTGAGTCAATAACGCCTAATTCTATGAAAGAGCCTATTGAGAATGTGTTGAAGGAAGACAAAGAAAAAATTTTTGAACTGAATGAAGTGCGTAGAATTTTAGAAAGCGGTATGATCGCCCTGGCAATCGAAAGGGCTACTCCTGACGATATTGAAAAAATAAAAGAATCGCTGGCTGCGCTGGAAGAGGCTTATGCAAATGGGCAGTTGGGTGATGAAGAAAATGTTCAATTCCATCTGCGTCTCGCTGAGAGCTGTCATAATAGCATCTATATCCATATCTTATATACTTTTCTGAATCTTTTTCAAAAAGCGTCCTTTTTATACCGATCAAACCTTTTAACCACACCAAAAAATGCAAAAATCCTGATGGAACATCATCAGGAAATATACAAGACCTTTATTGCCAAAGATCCGAATAAGGCATCAAAGGCTATTGTTGACCACTTGTTATGGGGGGACAAAGAGCTGAAAGTTTCGCGCAATGGGGATAAAGAATAATTATAGACCATAATACAGGATAAATGACAATGAATAAACAGACACTATCAAGTGCTTTGGAAGAATCCTTTTTGAGGTTTAAAGATCAAACGGCCATCAGGTTCGACGGGAATACCTTTACCTACGCAGACTTGGATAAAATAACCGGAAAGTTAGCTGAAGAATTAGTAAGCGAAGGACTTAAACCAGGTGATCGGGTTGCGGTCAGGCTGCCCAAAGGCATGGCGGTCGTTATTGTTCATCTTGCGTGCCTACGTTCAGGAATTGTGACTTTACCTTTAAACCCTCTTTATTCTGAGGAAGAATTAAAATATTTTCTTTCTGATTCCCGGGCGAGAGGTATTGTTGCTGAAGTAGGTGAAAAGTCATTTATTGAATCGTTACAGCACGATTTGCAGGAACTGGAATTTATCCATTACGTCGATCATTCCGGGAGGGAGTGGGTAGAACAGGATTTTAAAAATGATCGTTCTATTTCACGGCATGCGGTCAGGCCTGATGACGGCGCGATAATGTTCTATACCTCCGGAACTACAGGCCCGCCCAAGGGGTGCATAATGACGCAAAAAAGCTGCATTGTTAATCTGACTGCTATTTCTCAAGCATGGGGAATAACGGACAAAGATCGCTTAATGCATGTGCTGCCCTTGAACCATGCGCATGGCCTTTATGTTGCTCTATTTGGAAGCCTTTTGAACGGCTGTTTTGTATTTATGAAGAAGTCTTTTGATGCAGAGGAGGTGTTGCAGGAAATAGGTCATCATAAACTGAGTCTTTTTATGGGAGTCCCTACTCATTACAATCGTTTCCTCACGATAAAGGAAGCAAATCGATTTTCTCTCGATTCAATGCGTCTTTTTATTTCCGGATCGGCCCCCTTATCTCAAGAGACCTTCACCGATTTTAAAGAGACCTTCGGATATGAAATCCTGGAACGATATGGAATGACCGAGATAGGTATTCACATATCTAATCCGTTAAACGGGGCACGGCTTCCTGGTAAAGTCGGCTTTCCACTACCCGGCGCAGAGGCAAGAGTTGTTGATATCGGGACTGGCGATATCCTCGGTCCGGGCAAAACAGGGGAATTGCAGGTCAGAGGTCCAAATGTTTTTTCCGGCTATTGGAGGAAACCCGAAGAGACTGAAAAGTGCTTTTCGAGCGACGGATGGTTTAAAACAGGAGATCTGGCCGAGTCCAATGAAGATGGTTATTTCAGTATCGTAGGAAGACTGAAAGATCTGATAATTTCGGGCGGTCTCAACATCTCGCCTCTGGAAGTGGAAAGCGTAATTAACAGTCATCCTGCAGTATCGGAGTCTGCCGTAATTGGGGTACCGGACCGGGATTTTGGGGAGAAGGTGGTGGCATATATTGTTTTAAATGAGAACTGTAAAGCCCCTTCTCTGGAAGAAATACAGGCTCTTTGCAAACAACATTTGTCCAGTTTTAAAAAGCCGAAAGA
>CAZKDT010000353.1:0-3275 GCA_964551515.1 uncultured Desulfobacteraceae bacterium
GGCGCCGCCGGAAAAAAGAGGCGAACCGTTAAATACGATGCCGAGCCGGGTGCCGTTGTTGGTCGGTTTCATTTTGGAGATCATATGCTGCAAAAACAAAAAAGATCCGTCACTGATGCGGGGAAGTCCGGCGCCAAACCGTCCTCCAAAGCCTTTTGTTTCATGCTCTTTTTTAATATGGGTCTGCACTTTTTTCCACTCAACGCCAAAAGGAGGATTGGAAAGTATAATCAAATTTTTCACCCTCAAGACCGTCTATGGTAAAGGAATTGCCGAATTTGATGTTGGCCGTATTCTGACCCTTGATTAACATATCGGATTTGCAGATGGCATATGATTCGGGATTCACTTCCTGGCCGAAAACTTCAAGCCGGGCGCGTGGATTAAGCTCACGCAAATAGTCTTCCGCAACTGACAACATTCCTCCTGTTCCGCAAGCCGTATCGTACATTGTTTTTACAATACCTTTTTTGGTCAGGATCTCCTTGTCATTCAAAAATAAGAGGTTGACCATTAACCTGATCACTTCGCGGGGCGTGAAATGCTCTCCGGCAGTTTCATTCGATAGTTCAGAGAATTTCCTGATAAGCTCTTCAAAGACATACCCCATTTCAATGCTTGAAACAGCATCAGGATGAAGATCCACTTCACAAAAACGTTTTACAATCAGAAACAAAAGATTAGCCTCATCAAGACGGATAATCTGATCATTAAAACTAAAATATTCAATTATTTCCCTGCCGCCACTGGAAAACCCGTTGATATAATTTCTTAAATTTGCAGCTATGTTATCAGGATCAGCCTTAAGCTTTTCAAAGTCCAATTTGCTTTTATTATGAAAATTAAATCCGGCCACTTTGTTAAGCACCGGTTCGGTATTCTTGATCTTCATGGATTTTAATTTTGGCAGATAATCAAGGACCTTTTGCTTGGTGGGCTCCAGAACACAGTCAAGCCTTCGCAGAACGGTAAAAGGGAGAATAATTTTCCCATAATCGGCCTGCTTGTAATCTCCCCTCAACAGATCCGCAATGCTCCAAATAAAATTCGCAAGCTCCTTTATCTTTCCATTATTTGCCATAAATAAAACTCCTTTTACCAATGTAAAAACCGCTGCCTTGGAAACCTTCGAAAAGAAAAAGGCCCGAAGACTCTTTTGAAAATGAAAACCGCGTATTGATTTTATTCAGAACATCTTTAACACCCGAGGCAGGGTAGGTAAACTGGAAAAAATCATTCAGCCGAGCCTCAACTTTGGCCTTAGATTCATCTTTTAAGTTTGCCAGATCGATAATTCCTTCAATTCCCTCTTCTGAGATTCCCTCTTTTCTTGGCTTCAAGTGTTAAGAATGGCCCATAAAAAGCCCCTTATATCTTGGGACTTGCGGTACGCCCCCCAAATAATAAGCCCCTTCCTTACCCATTAGATTCGTGTGCTAAAGTAGCCTATTCCTTGGGCACGTTGATGCTAACTGTTCCTTAAAACCTCATCAATAATCCGGGACGTGTTCCGCCAGCCACACCTATGTATAAATAATGACGATAATCCATTTTCTTTGTCATCAAAGCTTATATATCTTTTTTAGATTACCGATTACATCCTCCAGAGATGTATTGCGTATTCCCAGATTTTTCAAATCAGGCAGCTCATCAGACACCTTCTCCAAAAACATCCGCATGTCATCTGCTATGGATTGAGGTAATGAAATATCTGTATTCAGGGACAAGATTTTATAAAGCCTGAAGACATCGTTTTTGTGTTTCTTTATGTCTTTACTGTCGATAGTCTCACCCGAACTTTTGAGCTTACATAAATCCAACCAGGCCCTTGATTTCAATGGGATCAAATATTCATGTGAGATTATCGAAAGATCGTCTGTGATCTTTTGCCCGTTTTTAATAAAATCATAGTAATCTCTGTCCATTAAAATAGCCGATAAGCTGGAAACCGTCTCATCCATGGGAATCGGGGTTAAATGACTCTCGAGGGGCAATTCGAATACATCTGGTTTTCGAGAAAATAATTCTATTATATAAGGAAAGACTTTCTTCTCGGGATCGTAAAAACGATAAAATAGCTTCTTGCCGGTACTTTTCTGTCTGTTTTTATATTGCCCTTCTTTAATAAAACCCCAAAAAGCATTTACAAATTCAACATCCAGTGCTTCCAAGATTAAGACAATATCCAAATCTTTTGTTGCTCTGAAATTAAGACCCATACTTTCCATCGCTAAATCACATGCAGTTCCGCCAATCAGAATATATTTATCCGTATCATCCTTGAAATAATCCCGGAAAAGATCAAGTCCCCTTACCATTCAATACCCTCCATCATCTCTTCCATGGCAGATTCAACGCGTTCATCCTTAATATCTTTTAAACTCAGATACAAAGAGAATGGATCAACTGTTTTACCGTTTGCAAATAAGCCCGGAGAGTAGCTCCAGACCTCCAGCTCACATCCGGCCTCATCCGGATAAGAGATATTTTCATGAGGGTATTTACGCTTTATGACTTTCCAATCTTTGGCAAAAGCAGCGTAAACCTTTCTTTTCGGCGGAGTCAGCATTGAATAGCAGGACAAGGCGGTCAGCCCGGCTTCACAGACCGGCAACTCATCGATCAGTGCTTTCAGCCACACGTTTTCCTTTGCCGGCGATCTTAAGTAAGGAAGCGCTTTTTCCCATAATTCCCTGTGGTTTTTGTCAAAATAAACCAGTCTTTTCCTGCCCACGACCGATACCTCAGCCAACTCTGCGGATTCGATCTCATCGAGAGATCGGGTCATTGTCATCCGTGAATATCCAAGCTCTTCCGATAATTGTGTTGGGGTTACAGGCTCAGTCATTTTTTTTGTAAGCGCATAAAGAATAACGGCCTGAGTCGATGGTCCCAAGATGACTGCCTTTGCTCTTTTTTTAATAAAATATTCCCTCAAATCAATACCTAAATCCGGGAGATACATCTGGGTCCCCGGAATGACAAAAGGAACTTTGTAGTCGATCAGCCGTTTTCTGTTAAACGATGAAATAGTGGAATGTACAAAAACAGCTTTCATTTTAAGCTGTTGGCTCACGATATCGACATGTTTATGAATTGTCGCAGGGGTAAGCTCGCTGTCGTTTTTTGAGAACAAAATAATAAAATCTTCATTCAGCAACCTGATTTGGTATAAATCATAACTATCCTGAAGAAAAAAAGGAAGCGATCCCAGATTTGTCGGTTTCGACAACGTGAGCGTTATGCCAAGCGTATCCAATAAATATTTTTTAAGC
>CAZKDT010000354.1:0-3253 GCA_964551515.1 uncultured Desulfobacteraceae bacterium
TGTAGAAATTTACCGGCCAACAGTGGAATATCTTCTTTCCTTTCTCTCAAGGGAGGCAGGTGAAGCCATCCTCCCCGAATACGGTAGTATAAATCTTTTCGAAAAACTTTTTTGGCCATCATCTTCTCCAAATCTTCGTTAGTGGCCGCGATGAAGCGGACATCCGCTTTTTGATGAACATTGCTCCCCAGTTTAAGGTATTCCCCATCCTGTAAAACGCGCAAAAGTTTACCCTGCAGCTCAATGGGAAGATCACCGATCTCATCTAAAAACATGGTACCGCGATTTGTGTATTCCAGATATCCAGTGCGACCGTTTTGAGCGCCGGTAAAAGCGCCTTTTGTGTGACCGAAAAATTCAGCTTCAAAAAGGCTGCCAGTGAGCGAAGCCATGTTGACGGGTGTAAAAGGAAATATTGATCTGGGGCTCGCGGCATGAATTGCCCATGCTAGAAGTTCCTTACCGGTTCCGCTCTCACCGGTAATTAAAAGAGGAACATCGCTACCGGAATGCAATTCCGCTTCCTTTAAAACTCTTAGAACCTTTTGAGACCGGGTGATAATCGGTTTGAAAGGTTTTTTGTTCACCAGTTGGGGCAAAGTTCGGCTTTTTTCAATATCCAGAATATCAATTAGACGCTTTTTTTCCATGGCTCGTTTCATGGAAAATATAAGGTCTTCCTGGGAGACAGGCTTTACAAGATAATCATAAGCCCCTTTGTTTAGACATTCCACTGCAATTCTGGCCTCGTTAACGGCGGTGGCCATAATGCATTCGGTTTTTGGACTTATATTTTTAATTATATCAAGAAGATCCAGTCCGCCCATTTCCGGCATGGTCATATCTACCAGCGCAATATCAAACACCTTCCCCTCTTCAAAAAGAGACGCCGCTTTCATGGGATTGTCTTCGGTGTATATGTTTTTAAAACCGTACTTTTGCAAATGTCCCTTTATGATTTCAAGGAAATCGAGATCATCATCGATAATAATTATTTGATCTTGCATCCAAATATCCTTTCCGGTCGCTGTTCCAAAAGGGACTATTCCAAAATGGCACACCTCGTTATCAACTTACTGATTTATCCACTGTATGTATACAGCATATGCCAAACTGGCACAATAGTCCCGTGAAATCAACCCTTAAAAAATTTTCGATCATGGCAATAAATACTTGTCTATCCATATGATATAATAGCTATTTATTAATACTTATCCAAAATCATCTCCTCCTGGCACAGTTGTTGCTCATACTCCATTTAAAAACTTATTTATTCAAGAGCTGCTTTTTTATGTAAAAAATTGGAGGTAGGCCTATGCATTTAAAGCGCAAATTCGACACAGAGGGATTTGCTGTCCTTGCGGAAATGGAACCCCCTAAAGGAGTGGATATCTCTGGCATGATAACGCATGCCATGAGAGTCAAAGGAAAAGTAGATGCCTTTGTGGTGCCTGAAATGAGCAACGCTGTCATGCGTATGAGTGCCCTAGGAGGCGCTATGATTCTGCAGGCCAAAGGTATGGATACCGTGATGCAGGTCAACTGCAGAGACAGAAACCGAATCGCTCTTCAGGCGGATCTTCTGGCAGCCTATGGATGCGGTATCACTAATGTTATGGCGGTTACCGGAGAAGCTCCCAGCTTTGGAGACCACTTTAAGGCCAGATCCGTATATGACATCGACCTTCTGGAATTGCTCAGGACGATTCGCGGGCTTGAGCAAGGAAAAGACATGGCCGGAATCGAGCTTTCAGGTTCCCCCGAATTTCTGGTGGGGTCCACGGTTGATGCCGGGGCTAAGGGGAAATCTATTGAACTGGAAATCGAAGAGATGAAAAAAAAAATTGAGGCCGGCGCCCAATTTTTCATTTCCCCCCCTTTATTTGACCTTTCAGCTATCCATCCGTTTATGAAACGGATGGAACAAAATAAAATAAAAATCATCCCCACAGTTTTACTCCTCAAATCATTAGGCATGGCCCGTTACATCATGCGGAATGTGGAGGATGTTTATATCCCTGATACTCTGATTGACCGTATCCATAAGTCCTCTGACAAGGTTCGCGAGTGTACTTTGATTGCATCAGAAATGGTTGCCTCATTAAAAAAAGAAGGGTTCAGCGGCGTAAACATAGCAACCATCGGATGGGAGCATAAGCTTCCGGAGATACTAGATAATGTCCATCCATAAACGGCATCTTTCGGCCCCCGGCGGCGTTCTCGCTCGTTTTCAATCCTCGAAATAGCGCGCTATGCCTGTCTGCCCCGTAGGGCCGACAGATCGTACTGGGGCGGTTGAAAACTAGCTCGGGCCTTGCCGGAAACCAAAATCTACCATTTCTGGATGGACACTGGAAAGAATATAAGGATGGAAAAAATGGATCATACAAACAATCAGAAGGAAAATACATCCACTGAAACGCACGGAAAAGATCTCGTCGGTTCGGTCATGGTGCTTGGAGGTGGAATCGCCGGCATGCAGGCCTCCCTTGATCTGGCAGATTCCGGTTATTATGTTCATCTGGTGGAAAAATCTCCGGCCATTGGGGGTGTAATGGCTCAACTGGACAAGACATTTCCCACCAATGACTGTTCTATGTGAATTATCTCACCCAAACTGGTCGAGGTCGGCCGGCATATTAACATCGAACTTCATACCTGTTCAAACATCGAAAAGATTGACGGACAGAATGGAAACTTTCAGGTAACCCTCCACAAAACCCCCCGATATATCGATACGGATAAATGTACTGCCTGTGGCGATTGCGTAGACGTCTGCCCGGTAACCAGGCCCAGCGAATATGATACGGAGCTGGTGAACCGCAAGGCGGTTTACAAACCTTATGCTCAGGCCATTCCCGGCGCCTTTGCCATAGAGAAGATAGATACGGCCCCATGCCGGGTGGCTTGTCCGGCAAATCTAAATGTTCAGGGATATGTAGCCATGGTCAAGATGGGCAAGTACCGGGAGGCCGTGGAAATCATCATGCAGGATCTGCCGTTTCCCGGCATACTCGGTCGTATCTGTCCCCATCGTTGTGAAAAAAGCTGCCGGCGCCTTGAATTGGACGAGGCGATTTCCATACGGGAACTTAAACGAGTGGCTGCGGATCATGTGGATCTGAGTGATATCCCGGTACCTGAAATTACGTCCAGAAATGAAAAAGTGGCCATTATCGGCTCAGGCCCTGCCGGGCTTACTGCCGCCTATTTTCTGGCATTAGACGGATACCAGGTCAGTGTATACGAGTCC
>CAZKDT010000355.1:0-3247 GCA_964551515.1 uncultured Desulfobacteraceae bacterium
AATGCTCGCTGAACCCGAAGAAGTGGAAGAGACGGAGAAAGAGGGAGTAAAGATTCATTTCCTGGCGGCCCCCATAAGTATTTCCAGTGAAAATGAAAAGGTTACCGGAATCCAATGTATCCGGACCCGTTTGACGGAGGAAGACACCACCGGCAGGCGGAGGCCCATTCCCATTGAAGGCTCGGAATTTTTCATCGAGGCGGATTATATCATTCCCGCCATCGGACAGGAGCCCGATCTGGGCAACCTTGCCAAAGCACAGGACCTAAAAGTTTCCAAATGGAACCTTCTGGAAGTTAATCCTGAAACACTCCAGACAAACATACCGGACATATTTGCCGGTGGTGATGTGATCAGCGGTCCCGCCACGGTGATCGAGGCGGTTGAGGCCGGTCAAAGAGTCGCCAAATATATCGGCAAATATTTGCAAGGTGAAGAACTGCCCGCAGAATGGCAGGATGAGCCGCCCATGGGGACAAACTGGGTCGCGCCTCCAAAAGACGAACCCCGCAAAGATCGATTGAAAATTCCCACGTTGCCGGTGGAAAAAAGGATTTCGGGCTATGAAGAAGTCAATCTTTGTGCGGATGAGGAATCGGCCAAGCAAGAAGCCGATCGCTGCCTGAATTGCGGCGGCTGCTGTGAATGCTATCAGTGTGTGGCGATGTGTGAGGCTGAAGCGGTCACTATTGAGACTCACGCCCAACAGGAAGAGACAACAACGATTAATGTGGGTTCTGTTGTTTTGGCACCGGGGTTTCAACCGTTTGATCCTTCAAAATTTGATAATTACAATTACGCCAACCATCCCAATGTTATTACTTCCACGGAATTTGAACGAATCCTTTCCGCCACAGGCCCATTTATGGGGCATCTTACCCGAATTTCGGACAAAAAAGAGCCCAAGAAAATTGCTTGGTTCCAATGCGTCGGTTCCAGGGATCTTAACCGCTGTGACAATCCATACTGCTCTTCCGTGTGCTGCATGTATGCGGTTAAGGAGGCGGTAATTGCCAAAGAGCATGCGGATTATGATCTGGATTGCGCCATCTTTTTCATGGATATGCGTACCCCGGGCAAAGATTTTGAAAAATATTATAACGATGCCAAGGACAAGCATGGGGTTCGCTTTATCAGATCCCGGGTTCATACCATAGACCGGGTTCCGGAGACCGATGACCTTGAGGTTCGGTATGTGACGGAGAGTGGAGAAGAGAAAAAAGAAATTTTTGATATGATCGTATTATCCGTGGGCATGGAAACATCGCCGGAAACCATCAATCTTGCAAATAATCTCGGAATTGATCTGACCCAAGGAAATTTTTGCGAAACCAAAAATTTTAAACCGTTTGCAACATCAAGAGACGGCATATTTGTCTGCGGCGCTTTTCAGGGACCCAAGGACATCCCCGAGTCTGTCATGGAGGCCAGTGCTGCGGCTTGCAGTGCCGGTGCCAGCCTGGCGCATGCACGGGGCTCTCTTATCAAGGAGAAAGCATTCCCTGATGAAACCGATATAACCGGCGAGGAACCCCGTATCGGAATTTTTGTATGCAATTGCGGTATCAATATCGGCGGAATTGCCGATGTTCCTGCCGTCGTCGAATATGCCAAGGGACTGCCCAATGTTGCATATGTGGAAGAGAACCTTTTTACCTGCAGCCAGGACACTCAGAACCAAATGGCGGAAGTGATCAAGGAACAGAACTTAAATCGAATTGTTGTGGCGGCATGTACCCCTCGAACCCATGAGCCGTTATTTCAGGAGACCATACGTAACGCAGGTCTAAATGAATATCTGTTTGACATGGCCAATATAAGGAACCAGTGCACATGGGTGCATTCGGATGACAAGAAAAAAGCCACGGAAAAATCCAAAGATCTGGTGCGGATGGCTGTTGCCAGGGCCTCTTTGCTGGAACCCATCCCCGATATATCGGTGGATGTTAATCCGTCTGCGCTTATTATCGGTGGCGGGGTCGCCGGAATGACCACGGCCCTGGGTTTTGCGGATCAAGGTTTTCCGGCAATCATCGTGGAAAAATCATCGGTTCTCGGCGGTGCGGCAAGGGATCTCAGCAAGACCTGGAAGGGCCAGGACATTCAACAATACCTTTCCGAGCTGGTGGATAAAGTCGAGCAGCATTCGGATATAAAAGTGTTGCGAAACGCCGAGGTGGTTGGTGCCTCCGGGTTTGTGGGCAATTTTGAAACTCAGGTGGCTGTAGAAAACAAGATAAAGACCGTGGAACACGGAGTTGTTATGGTTGCAACCGGCGGCAAGGCCGCCGATACCAAAGAATACCTTTACGGTAAGAATCCCAGGGTTACCCGCTGGCATGATCTGGAACATGATCCCGAAAAATTAAAGAATGCAGAAATTATTGTATTTATCCAGTGTGTGGGATCAAGGGACCAAAACCGTCCTTACTGTTCCAGGATTTGCTGTATGGCTTCCATATTACAGGCAATTTCGATAAAAGAAAACAATCCTGATACAAATGTTTTTATCCTATACCGTGACATTCGAACTTATGGCGAAAAAGAGTATCTTTACAAAAAAGCCAGGGAGATGGGAGTTGTTTTTGTAAGATATTCGCTGGATAACAAACCCAAACTTACGGAAATAGAGAATGGTCTTCAAGTTGATGTCTTTGATCCGATTTTACAAAAGGATTTAAGGATAAAAGCAGACTACGTGAATCTGGCGACTGCGATTGAACCGGCCCAAAACAATAAGATTTCCGAGTTTTATAAAATTCCGCTCAATTCCGAAAACTTTTTTATGGAAGCCCATGCCAAGCTGCGGCCGGTGGAATTTGCTAACGATGGAATCTTTTTGTGCGGACTGGCCCATTATCCCAAAACCATTGAAGAAAGTATTTCCCAGGCCATGGCGGCGACAAGCAGAGCGGTTACGGTACTTGCAAAAGGATCTGTTCAGATTTCTCCGCTGGTATCCCAGGTAGATGCCGAAAAATGCATCGGGTGCGGTCTGTGTGCGGAAGTGTGTGCGTTTAACGCCATTCTGCTCGAAGAAATTGAAGGCAAGGGATATCGGGCAAAGAATATTTCCGCTTCCTGCAAAGGGTGCGGGCTGTGTGCCTCTTCTTGTCCACAGCAGGCCATCGACATGCTCCATTTCCGGGATCGGCAAATTGTGGCTTCGATTTGTGCAGCGCTGTGAACGGATAAATAGTGCCCGAACGAAAACTAGGATTTTTCGTTAAGATCAAGCCTCCGGCCC
>CAZKDT010000356.1:0-3215 GCA_964551515.1 uncultured Desulfobacteraceae bacterium
CAGTCCTTTTAAATCTGCCGGGGAATTTATTCTTTCAAGAAAGCTCAAGTTTTTTGCTATTTCTCCTGCCACCGTTTCCTTTTAATAACACCTAAAATATGCATTCACTTTTTTCGAAAGAGATAAATTTGAAATAATTACAATGCGCTATCGAGATGTTTTTATCAATACCCGCACACCGATAACGGGCCAAATAAAGGGATGAAAGCCGTATTAGATTTCGAAAAAAGTTAACCCTTCAGGAGCATCGTCTCAACCGGATTTACTGCGTTATCAATCGATTGCAGTATTACAATACGGCTGCACAATGGATGCCTTGTATTTCCGGCCGATACAAGGCTTGCAGAATTTAGGTAACACATAAAATGTTATCGTCTATCTGAAAGGAAAGACCGATTTTTGCAACAATTCCCAGTTGTTCAATCTGAAAATAACTAAAATAGAGACCACAAAAACGTGATAATACCAGCCAGAATAAAATTAGTTTCAATCAGAAACTCCAGTTGGATACCTGGAGCCATATAGCCACGCTCATGGGCTGATAATATCATAAACATAAAAATCGGGCAGAATGCAAGTATTAAACTAAGATTTGTAATAATATGAAATGCACTTGACAAGAATAAAATGGCAAAAATAACCAAAAGAATAGACTTAATAAGATTTATGGTTCGCTTTTCTCCCAACAACAAAGGAATTGTTTTTTTGCTCACAATCCGGTCTTCCTGGATATAGAGAATGTCGAGAAATGCTGTTCTTGCAAATACCATGATCGAAGACCAAATAAATACTAATATTGTAGTCAGGTTGATATTTCCCGATACTGACAAGGGAGGAAATATCGATGTAACAATTCCCCATGCCAATGCAACAAGGATAGTCTTCGAACCAGGTATATCGCTTATTCTCAGATACCTGCCACTGACAAAATACTTTGGCACAATTCTTAAATTATATAAAAGCCCAAATATAGTCATAGTTAAAATAACCAGAAATGAATTTAATCCCATACTGTAAGCTATAACCAGTGCGGCTATGATTGCATTTAAAGCAATAAGTAATAGAGGGACTTTATGCTTGTTATAGAAATACATTCTATCGGGATCATTGTAGTAGTCTGCTTTTTTACCCATCAGGCTGTTCAAAAGGTGTATGGACAGAACATAAAGGATGGAGATAAGCATATATTGAAAGTAATTTTCAATTTACTGAAATTTGATACAGGAATAACATAAACATCCTGCACCGAGGGATACATATATCTCTGTAAGGAGAAGCGTTTGCTGTATGCTAAAAAGGAGTTTGCGCCAGGTTTGATTCTTATTAGACAATACTTCAAGATGCATCGTATATTATCCAGAGGCTTATTATCCAATTCCGATTCTGTTTCAATAAAGTATCCCTCTCGGAAATGCAAAGATTCCTTCTTAAAATGCCCCAAATGTTTCCTTGTTTAGGGGGGGTGCCGCTACTTTCTTTTGGATTGGAACCTGGATATTTATTGCTGTCATTTCTGGGGAGATCCTATTTGTAAAATTCACGAATTCGGACCGCAAAGATTTATCCGTGATCATTGCAATCGGTGCATGCTTGATTGCTACCGTGATGCCAGTGTGTTGCAGCATATAGCAGTTTCTCTCACGGATACATACCAATTATTTAAAACACAGCAATTCAGCGAATCCTTTAAAAAATTGGTTATAAAAAATAATTTTTTATGTTTAAAAGCTGTTGCAGAACAGTTGCGATGTGCGATGTATTACAAAGGTCTAACGCTTCTTTGATTTAGGAAGGTCAAGACTTCAAAAGATGACCTGGCAGGATCTCATACTTATTCCTGTTTTTATGGACTCCATTTTTTGGTTGATGACAACCCTTTGTGTGGCTGTATTTATGAGAAGAAAGAGGGTTGCTTTAGCAGGTCGAGCGCCCAGCTCATTTACCCCCTATGTTTCTTTGATTAAGCCTGTTTATGGTTTGGGAAAGGATCTTTTTGTCAATTTGGCAACCGCATGCCGACAAGATTATCAAGATTATGAGGTTATCTATGCTGTTCAAAGAAAAGACGATCCGGCTCGGGAGATCGTGGGAAAAGTCCGCGAGGCCTATCCGCAGCAAAATGTTCATGTTGTTGTCGATGAGAGCAAGATCGGCTCTAATGGGAAGGTAAGCAATATTTATAATGCAAGCTTAAGAGCCCATGGGGAGGTTTTTGTCTTTTCCGACAGCGACATGTTTTTGGAGCCGGATTACCTCAGAAAGATAGTAGCTCCGCTTGCGGATAAAAGGGTGGGGATTTCCTGCACGCTTTACAGTGCGTGGAAACCTGAGAACATATTGGAAGCCCTGGAATTGCTTTCTTATAACATAAACTTTGTCCTTTCCATTGTTCTTGCTGTGGTAACAAAGGCTTCCATAGCCTGTCCGGGTGCCACTATGGCTGTCCGGCGTGACGTTTTGGATGAAATCGGTGGACTGGTTCCGCTGGGCAATTATTTTGTTGAAGATTATGAGCTGGGGAGACGTGTGGTGGCCAAGGGATATCGAATTCATTTTGTTTCCTATGTGGCTAAAATGAGTGTAGATCGTAGAAAGTTTCGAGATTGGTGGCTTCACCAGGTCTATTGGGATCGAAACACGAAATCTGCCAATCCCTCCGGATTCTTTTTCACATTATTTATTCGAGGTATTCCGTTCGCTTTACTGTACGCCTTTCTTGGAGCTTCCCACGGATGGTCGGTTTTGCTGGGAACTATTGGCGTACGCCTGTTGACGGCAGTTTCAAATTCCTTGTTTTTGCAAGACCGGGATGGAATAAAAGGCATTTGGTTACTCCCACTCAGAGATCTCCTGGGAATTTTTGTTTGGCTGGCAAGCTTCTTAAAAAGATATACGTATTGGAAAGGGAAAACTTTCGTTCTAAAAAAAGGAAAGATGGTGGAAGTAAAATGATGGTAACCTGTTGCTATCCACGGAAATTTTAAATGAAATATGTGATCATCACTGCCGACGATTTTGGGTTGTGTTCAGAAGTAAATCAGGCCGTAATTCAAGCCCATAAAAAGGGTATTTTAACCTGTGCCAGCTTGATGGTAAGTGCCGGGGCGACTGAAGAAGCCGTTGCGCTTGCCAAAGCGCACCCCTCTCTAAAAGTGGGTTTGCATCTGGTGATGGTGGAAGGTTTGTCTGTTTTGCCTAAAAAAGAAATCCCCGAC
>CAZKDT010000357.1:0-3181 GCA_964551515.1 uncultured Desulfobacteraceae bacterium
AATTGAGAATTCCATGTCTAAACTTCCGATCTTATGACCAGAAGATCGTTATATTTTGTTACCGGGAAAAAACGGGATGCAGGAACCTGTATTGCAGAAGTATCTTCAATAAAGAGATATAGCAGCTTCCATGGATGTCTCAACCTGAAATAGTTTTGGAGTGTTTTTATCTCTTTGTTTTGTCTGAATATAACTTCTCAATAAATTATGGATTCGGGTCAATACGATCATTTATTACAACAGAACTTACTGAGAAGTTACGTCTGAATTTACCGGCATGGGCGATTTTGTTTATAACGTTTCTATCCATCCTGCAGGATCTTCTGTATTGCCGCATTGAATATCTGAAATCGTTTTGTAGAACTTGTTTGCCATGGGTCCGACTTTCCCGTTCCCCACGGTTATCACTCTGTCGCCGTATTTGATTTCTCCGACAGGAGAAATAACCGCCGCTGTTCCGGACCCGAAAATTTCTTCGAGTTTTCCCGATGTATGTGCGTCCAACACCTCATTGATGCTGATTTTGCGTTCTGCAACTTTGATATCCCATTTTTTCGCAAGGGTAATCACCGTGTTTCTGGTAATGCCGGGAAGGATGCTTCCGGTTAACATGGGTGTGACAAGTTCGCCGTTTATGACAAAAAATATATTCATGGCTCCAACTTCTTCAATGTATTGCTGTTCAATACCATCAAGCCATAATACCTGAGTATAACCCTGTTGATAGGCCTGTTCGCCGGCATACAGACTTGCTGCATAATTGCCTGGAGTTTTGGCTTCACCCACTCCGCCCCGTACTGCCCGGACATGGTTGCGGGTGACCCATATCTTAACGGGATTAAAGCCTTCGGCGTAATAAGCGCCCACCGGAGAAAGAATAATAAAATAACGGTAGGTATAGGAAGCGCGAACACCTAAAAAAGGATCTGTGGCTATTATGGTGGGGCGTATGTAAAGGGAAGTTCCCGGAGTAGACGGCACCCAGTCTTTTTCAATGACCAGCAACTGTTTAAGGGTATCCAGGGCAAACGTCTCGTCAATCTCCGGGATGCAGAGGAGACGCGCAGAGTTGTTCAACCGTTTAAAATTATCAGTGGGCCGGAAAAGCTGAATGTTTCCTGATTTCGTCCTGAACGCCTTGAGTCCTTCGAAAACGCCTTGGCCATAATGAAGCACCATGGTTGCCGGATCCATATCCATGGATGCATAAGGCTCTATACGTGGATTGTGCCACCCCTCTTCCGGGTTGTAATCCATGTTAAACATGTGATCTGTAAAAATACTGCCGAAGCCGAGTTTGGAATCATCGGGTTTTGTTTTTAATTGATCCACTTTTTTAACAGTCAGTCGCATTTCAGCCTCCTCGAAGATTTTAAAATTTCAGTCCGATAGTGTCCACAGCATAAGTCCTGTTGTATGGTCGTGAGCCCTCTTCAGGGGTTTGCCGGTTAATTCCTGAAGATCAATTTCTGCGGCATAAATTGTGGTTTCTGAAAAAAGATGTCCGCCTATGGTTTTTCCCTCTACATCTCCCAGAACAATATGGGCATGTAGGATCGGGTTTTCATCCATTAATGAGATATTGCCGGTGCAAGTTACTATTTCATGAGGTTCTTCTTGGGTGAATGTCGCATAAACCTGTTGTTTTTGATCATATGCCCCCAGGGTTGCAAAAGAAACCGCACCAATAACGGAAAATGTAGCCATCTGTATTGACGACGCTTTACAAAAATCTTCGATAGATGTAATCAAATCTTTGTCATGAGGAAGACGCCCTACAAATCGTCGTCCCAGTGTAAATTCAGAACAGGTCAGTTTGTCCATCAAAAACCTCCAAGATCAGACCTCGTCATTAAGCTTGGAAAAATAATCGTGACTCCTTAATTTTCGAGGGATTGCATGAAAATTGGACACTGGCATTCAGGTTTCACCACGCCCGATAATGTCCAAAAAAAAGACCTATTTTTCTAGCATATTACGAGATCTGAAGATTGATATTATATTAAAAATAAAGCTCGCAACTTCTCAAAAAGCTCTGGAGAATTAAATGATAATATTAACCCGAGCCAATAATTCATTGAGAAGTTACTAAAATTCGATTCAAAATCTATAGCATCTTTACAATTGAAATCAAGACCAAAATTTTTCTAAAGATTGTTTTGCTAAACAAAAGCCTGTATTTTTCTCACAGGTTGACATTGTGCGCTTTGGATATTAAAATTTGAAATTTAAGTTCATCAATACAAAATGGAAAGGAAAATCAATATGACCATATCAGAGAGAATGGCCAATATCAAACCGGTAAGGCTTAGCTTGGATAGTAAATTTAAGTTTAAATGTCATAAAGGGGTAAAATGTTTTACCAAATGCTGTAGAGATATTAATATCGCACTGACGCCTTATGACATTATCAGGCTTAAAAACCGTTTGCAGCTTTCTTCAGATGAATTTCTGGCAATGTACACGATTCCCCGTCTTTTGGAAAAGACAGATCTTCCCATGGTTACTCTGAGAATGATGGACGATGATTTAAAATCATGTCCATTTGTAACCGATAACGGGTGTATCATCTATGAAGACAGACCCACGACGTGCCGTTATTATCCCCTTGGCGTTGCTTCGCTGAGTCACAGGAAGGGTGTTGATGATGAGGGGTTCTATTTTTTTGTGCATGAACCCCACTGTCTGGGTTTTGAAGAGAAAAAGGAATGGACGGTTCGTGAGTGGCGGAAAGATCAGGGTGTTGATATTCATGATGAAATTAATGCCGGCTGGAGCGATCTTGTGGTGAGAAAAAGATCTTTTCCTCCGAATCTCAAACTTGTTGAAGAAAGCAAGAAGATGTTTTTTTTAGTCAGTTACAATATTGATAAGTTCAAACAGTTTGTTTTTGAAAGCTCATTTTTGAAGCGGTACACTATTGACGATGCAACCGTTGAAAAAATCAGGAAAGATGAAATAGCCCTGCTGAAGTTTGGTCTTAAATGGTTAAAAGACATTCTTTATAAAGAAGGAAGTTCTAAGGTCAAGGAAAGTGCAACTAATTGAGGGAAAAAACTGTGGTCCCGGATACCGGATGGTTGACATGGGGTGCATTACCAGTTTGTTAATAGCTTTCCAAGACTTTTTGGTTTCAGGTGTCAGTGTTCAGGTTTCAGGTCTGGCGATTCCTGACACCTGA
>CAZKDT010000358.1:0-3123 GCA_964551515.1 uncultured Desulfobacteraceae bacterium
AATCATCGTCGAACTGCGTGAGATCGATGTCGTCCTGGCCGTAGTCGTAGTTTCCTTAGCTTTCGTTTTCCATGGTTCTATCCTCCAATTAAGGGTTTATTCCCCGGTGGAAGCAGGCACCTTGCTTAAGCTTATCCCCGGGGCCGACTTGAGACCGCGAGGCACTGGTAGCGTTTGTCAAGTAATGTAAAATTAGAATCCATTGATGGGCTTGCCTTCCCAGATTTCATTTTGAGCTCGAAGCAGTGTGAAGAGTATGTGGATGGTTCATGTATGCAATGCAAGCTTTCAGGTCCTTTTCCATACACCTGACCAAAGCCGGGTATAGCTCATGGTGCTCTTTTATGAACATCTGGGCCTGGGCCTTGGCTTCCTCGTAATGACAACCTAAAAATGACCCACCGTGATCATTGAGAATTGACCCGCCCATAGATGATTGTTGATGCCGTCCGACTTTATTTAAACGGAAGCTTTTCCTGATCTGAATTTGCATTTAATTTTTTATATTTTCCCGAGATCCAGTTTTTCAGGTCCGAACAGTACCATTTTGAAAATCTCCGGTCAGACGGTCCGCCAGCTAAATTCGTATAAATATCGTCAGTAGAAAGATCTGTGACCATTCTGAAACTTGGCGCAAAAGTCGTTTGCCTGCCAGCGCTTTCAAAAATCTGCCCCTGGTGCGGTGTGGCGAGACTTCCGATGATAGTGATTGGCCCCCGGTCAAACCCGAGAAATTTCGGGAGTTTACCACCAAAAAGGATATTTTCCATAATTACTTTCCTGACCTTCCCCCATTTTTCCGGTTGCGATCTCAGCGCTTTTTCAGCAGCCCGTGAATAAAGTTCCTCTCTTGTACTGTTGCCAAACCATGATGAATTTTCTGAAAGGAGTATCCGGTCGAAGTTTATATAAAAATCGTTGAATATGCCGGTGTGTTGGTCAATATGTCTCACTGCATCTGTGCCGAAACCGTGTTTGCCGAAAACTTCCAGGTAAAGTGCTTTATAAAACCTGTCAAAAAGAGTTGCCCCTTCAGAATCAGCCGAGTATTCAAAATTCCAGTTCTTAAGTATTTTCCCGGGACCTTTGTCAGGAAGAAGAGGGCTGAGAATCTTCATGAATAATTCAGCCTGGGTTGAATATACATCATAATGTAATTGATACATGTATTCACGAGTGATTTCATTATTTTCGGAAAGAAGTTTGCCAATCCGGTCCGAACGGTAGGGCCCCATGCCAACATTAATAGGATTGACTTTGCCGTATTCATTAAGGTCCTGGTTGGCTGTAACAAAATAACCGCATTCAGGGTTATAACATCGGGGCAAGTCTTCCGGTTTTTCAAATCCCTGCCAGTCATTCCTTTTTTCCCAGCCGGGTAGGGGTACAAATCCACTGACCCCTTCACGTCTTTTCGGCATCAGGCCGGACATTTGGTATCCAATATTTCCTTGCCTGTCTGCGAGGAGAAAGTTCCAGGAAGTCTCTATGCGGCCAAGAAGATCCATTCCTTCTGTAACCGTCTTTGCATCAAGCATCTTGATAATGCTTTCTAATGTAGCAGCGCCGGAAAATGCAGGTGCCCATGCAGTGCTTATGTAATATCCATCCTTGTTCGGATCTCCTTCAAGGACTCCATGGTTATTTTCATAAAAGATTATTTTTATTGGATCTTTTTTCTTTCTTTTTATTATTTCTTCCCTTTTGGTAAAGGGTATCCACTGGTCCGGCTCACGCAAGTATTTGCCGCCTTTGCAGTTTTCAATCCAGGAATCTGTCCCGTCCATGAAAGTATACGTCGCACTCCAAGCAAGGTCTGGATTTCGTCCCACAAGAAGGGCCGGGGCGCCAGGCATGGTTCCGCCCATTGCATAGGTATCTTTGGTTTTTAATACCATTTCGTACCAGACATTCGGAAGCCTGTTTACTTCCAGGTGAGGATCATTACACAGAATCGGTTTTCCTGATTTTGTTTTTTTACCTGAAACAACCCAGTTGTTGGATGCCATCATTAATGGCGCAGCAATATTCCAGAGAGAAGTCGGGGCAACAAGACGTTCGCTAAGTTCTATCTTTTTCACAAGGTCAATATCAAGTCCGCCAAGGATTCCCGGGAAAAGCTCGTTTAATCTTTCTTCGTCCATGCCTGCCTGGACAAGCTCAATCAGTAGCCTTTCCATTTCACCCTGTGACTGTGCTAAGGTGAGATAGCCGATCATTCGTGAAATAAGAATTACGTCTTCCGCGCACCAGGGCTCGGGTTTATAACCGAGGAGTTTAAATTCCCATGGAATTTTTTCTGCAAAAGCCCTGTTTACTCCTTCGCAGTACGCATCAATTACTTCTTTTGCTTCAGGAGACAATTTATCAATCTCTGATGACGTTGCGCCGGTCCAGTTCATGCGCCTGAAAAATTTGTCGATTTCAAGTGTTTCATCACTCGAATCAAGGATTTCAGATACCCGGCCCTGTCCCAGAATACGCATCAATATAATTTGCATTCCTCTGTCTTTTCCGTGCGCATACCCCATCAGTCTAAAGACTTCGGCCTTGTTTTTGCCCTCAACGTGGCAGACACCATGTTTATCTCTCCAGATTTTATCGCTATGATTCATTTTTCCTCCTGAATTTAGGTTTTAAAAACTAAAGGGGACCTCGAAAAATAGGATTTTTCCCAATCAACAAGATTTTAAAATAGTATTTGAACACATGTTTGTCCTATGCAAACAGAATTCCCATCTTTTAATAACATAACTCATTGAAATTATTTATACCGGATTGTTTTCCCAGAATCAAGCCTCTCATTTTATTTTATGCTGTCCAAATTCAAATAAAGACAACTGTTTTGGACATGCATGACATTGAGACTGGTTTTGGACATAACAGGCCTCTTTAACGGCTTTTTTCATTATACGGACAGGGGGAACAGATGTCAAAGATAATAAGCCCTGTGTATGTTAGCAAAGCTAATATGTCTCCATGATGGCAGGCTAACATCCACCTCATTCCCTTGTCTAGATTTTGAGGAGTATTATAGAGATATATGAGTTGTAGCGTGCAGCATAATTACGAAAAAGGTGAAAGCGAACATAAGAATGCCCGGAAGCTGTCTAAAAATGTGGG
>CAZKDT010000359.1:0-3093 GCA_964551515.1 uncultured Desulfobacteraceae bacterium
CCGTTGATAAACGCTTGTCCTTGCATATTGACAAACCGTGGCTCCGAAACCAAACAGCCATGGCAATCTTAGGAAACAACAGTCTTGATTACACCCAATTCATCAATGTTGAGGTGTTTATGAGGGAATTTTTTTCTTTTCTTGACAACTTGTCGGTAACGCTCGGTATAAAGTCAATCTATCTTCATACCTTGGCCAAATTTCTGATTGCCCTTATTTTTTCTTTTATAATCTGGTTTATTCTTAAACGCATCCTTGCTTCTTTTGAGAAAAAAACAAAAAAGAGCAAATTTATCCAAAACAACATTCTAATTTCTGGCATTATCCGTAAAGCCCTTCTTTATGGTCTGGTACTTGCGACCGGTACGTATCTCATTAAATTGTTCAATATCAATCTTTTGGAAAAAATTTTTCAAGCATTCATGATTATTCTCCTGGCAACTCCTGCAAAAGATAGTCTGTTAATCGTACTGAACTGCTTTGAGAAAAATTTAGTAAGCAAAACAGAGACCAAGGTCGATGATATTATTTTCGATCTTCTCAATAAATTTTCAGGCGCTATTATTTATACAACTGCCACTATTCTTGCCCTCGACATTCTGGGAGTCAATGTTATGCCCTTTATTGCCGGCGCAGGCGTGGCCGGTATTGCTATTGGCTTTGCGGCCAAGGATACATTGTCCAACCTTATTGCCGGGGTGTTGTTAATTGTCGATCGGCCATTTGAAATCGGTGACCGTATCGAAGTGTGGAGTGCTCCCGCCGGAAGTGCTACCTGGGGGGATGTTGTGGATATCGGACTTCGCGCCACCAAGATAAAGACAACCGATAATATTGTAATCATCATACCCAACAATGAAATTATGAAACGGGATATCGTTAACTACACTATTGTTTCAACAAAGATTAGAGTCCGGGTTAATATCGGGGTTGCATATGACACAGATATTGAAAAAGCAAAGGATTTAATCAACAATGTTGCCGGGACATTACCCTGGGTTTCAAAGGAACCTCCTTCTAAAGTGATTGTGAAAAATTTTGGAGAATCTTCGGTAGATCTTCAATTGCGAGTATGGATTGATGATGCACGGAAGCGTATGGATACGATTTCTAATATAACCGACAAAGTCAAAGAAACCTTTGATAAACACGGAATTGAAATTCCCTACCCGAAAAGGGACATTACCATAATATCTAAGCCCTGATCCGGACAATTCGGAACCAAAAAAGATCGGTTTTATTTTTACCACAAAGATCAGGGTGTAAATTAAGACCGTTGGTAAACGCTTATCCTTGCATATTGACAAACCGTGGCTCCGAAACCTTTTTTAAAATGTCAGGTTTCAGGTTTCAGGATTAAGGGAAAACGAGGTGACCAATAGCAATTCTATGGACGTGGAGGATCTTGAGGTCTATAAAAAACTGAACATGATTCCTGAAACCTGATGCCCAGTGTCCAATTTTCATGCAATCCCCCAAAAATTAAGGAATCACGATTATTTTTTCAAGCTGAATGACGAGATCTGAAGTTGAAAAGACAGCAATAAACATCTTACGATAAAAATTCTTGATTTGAAAGATCTTTGAAGTTAACATTCAATATTTCAAAATATTGAAAAAAATGTATTTTTGATAAAATAATGGATGTATGAAACTTACAATAAATGAGGTTGCCCAGTGTCTTCGGCTTCCTATTAACACAGTGGAACGCTGGATACGCCAGGGAAGAATACCGATACAAAAAACCAGAAATGCCTATTTATTTAATGAAGCTACCCTGAAAAAATGGGCTGCCATGTATAGACTGCCGTTTTCAATGCCCGAAAAAGTTAAGTCTCGGAGGTATGAAGAGAAATTTGAAAATCTTCTGCCTGCCATGAAGCGTGGCGGGGTATTGCATGATCTTAATGGTGATGACGTGGAAACGGCCTTGAAATCCGCCGTTGAACATATGGCTTTTTTATCCAAAACTTCAAAAAAAGAACTTTATCAACTCCTGCTTGAAAGAGAGCGCCTTACATCAACCGGTATCGGCAAAGGGGTTGCCATTCCTCATCCCCGCGACCCGCTGTCGGATACTTTGGAAAACCCGGTAATAAGCACATGCTTTCTTAAGAAACCTATAGACTTCGGCGCACTGGATGACCGGCCAGTGTTTGTTATATTTATTCTTCTAAGCCAGTCTACTAAAATTCATCTGCATCTTCTTTCAAGGTTTTCTTTTTGTGTTCGCGATAATTCATTTGTGAAATTTTTAAAAACATATCCTGATGAGGCATCATTTTTTACAAAAATAGCTGATTTCGAAAGACAACTGGATAGAGAAGAAACTTAGGTAATGACAATATGCGCATTTTTCAATCATGGCGCTATCCTGCAAATTGGAGCATTTTTCGTTTAGATGATCGTCTGTTGCTCATTTTGACGGCTATTATCGTCGGCGTCTGTAGCGGTCTGGCATCCGTGGTTCTTAATCGACTACTAATGGCCATGTTCAACTGGTTTCATCCCTTACGCCATTACTGGTGGCTTTTTGTGCTGCCGGCGATAGGCGCTGCGCTTTCTTCCCTGTTTCTGGAAAAAATCGTTAAAGAAGGAGCCGGGCACGGTGTGCCGGAAGTTATTTACAGTGTATCGCGTTATGGCGGCCTGCTCAGATTCCGCTCGAGTTTTTCCCGGCTCATATCCAGTGCTCTTACCATCGGCAGCGGAGGCTCGGCAGGTCCCGAAGCTCCGGTGGTTATAAGCGGAGCAGCAATCGGGTCCAATATTGCAAAATATTTTTCCTTAAATGACCGCCAGCGAGTGACTCTTGTCGGTTGTGGAGCAGCCGGCGCAATATCTTCCATTTTCAATGCACCTATTGCCGGAATGGTATTCGCCATTGAAGTGATTATTGGGGAATGGAAATCCGTAAATATTGTTCCCATTGCCATTGCGTCGGTAATGGGTACTGAAGTCAGCCGCATTCTTCAGGGAAACCAAATTCCTTTCAGCCATCGCCTGTTCCATATCAACCATATGGACATTCTTGCCTGCGTTGGATTGCCTGTATTGACGGCTGCGGCTCCTATACTGTTAACCCGGCTGCTC
>CAZKDT010000360.1:0-3087 GCA_964551515.1 uncultured Desulfobacteraceae bacterium
ATATAATAAGGTAATGGAAAGCAAGGTAAAATTTAAACCCAATCCGGAATATCGCCTAATGGATCAAGTTCGTGAAGTTTTACGATACTACCATTATGCATAAAGGACTGAGCAGCCTTACCCTTTAGTTGCATAAAAAATATGCCAAAAATATATTTTATTAAGACATATCTATAGGTTACATATATCACACAAAAGCTTTTGGAATAAACCTATCGTGAATTTCAAGAAAAAACGTTTCGCAAGGCAAATTTTTAACCCTTTGGACTTCGCTTTCAGCTTTCGACTTCGCTCTTCGATCTACGACGGGACAAGACAACACAACAGGTCGGGAAAGCCCATGATACCGTAATTCCTTCGTTGCCAAGGATTCGCGGTAATTTACTATAGCGTCACCCTTGGACACCTTGGACTTACGGCATCTTAAGCTTCTGCAACAATAGGGCCACTGTTCCTTGATATTACAGTATATAAAATTTTATGGCGGCAATACCCATCCCAAAGATATGGGTAAAAATGAAGTCGAGCGGTTTTTGAGCCATCTGGCTGAACAGAAGAATGTTAAGGTTCTTGATATTGATTTGGGAAATGGTATCGCCCCGATGCGGTCAAAACGGAAGAAAAATTTACCAACCGTGTTTAGATAAGAGGAGGTCAGCAAGATACTGGCCAAAATGAACGGCATACATAAATCGATGGCCCAACTGCTTTATGGTTAATCCTATCTAAACTCCAGTGCTTGACCGCTTCCGGAAAGCCGATCTATCGTTGGTGCGGGATTATGCAGGGAAGATTTTTTTTAAGACTCTTTATTTTCTTCGATCTTGTCAGGGTCTTTTTTTTCAGGTTCTGAGGTGGCGCCTTTGAAATTTTTTATGGCCTTACCCATGCCCGCCCCTATTTCCGGAAGCTTGCCGGCTCCAAAAATAATCAGGATAATAACTAGTATTATAATAAGTTCCGGCATTCCAATTCCAAACATACGATCCTCCTAATTTTTGGGACTCGTTTCTCTGAGTTCATTCAAAAGCTGCCTGAACTCTTTTGATTTTAAATAGCGGTCAATAACACTGTGATAATCTATCCATTTATTCCAAACATCAATCCAGTCCTGATTGTGCCAGTAACATTCCGGATTAACATTGCCTTGCAGTCGTTCGATGTAATTGGCATATTCTTCAGAGCAGCTTTCGCAAAATCGGTAGGGAATCTTCAGATTTCCGGCAGGTCCTACCTTGCTTTTTTGATCATGGCCGATCTGGGTGCCACATTTTTCACATTTGAAAATGCATTGGGTGCATTGAAAAATCTTTTGAACCGCCAAAATTTTTCGCTTTCTGATTATTTCAGCCTTTTTTTCTTTGGTATGCTGCAGTTTGTCGTCAAATTGAATGATTTTAGTCATGGTAAGCCTTTTAAAAAAAATATTGTAAGCTCTGTAAATTGCAACAGACACCCGATTTTTTAGGTTTTTATATGAAAATATTTATTATACCTAAATTGAGCGATTGTCGAAGTTGCCGCAGATACAAGAAAAATGTCGTTCCGTTATAGTCAACTATGCGGAACGGCATCTGACGCAGTAGATGCGGTAAGATCGGCAATCCCGAAGGGTTTCAAATTTTAAAAATATAAATCAATTTAATTCATTAAAAATAAAAGATATTTAATTCCCTTTTAAAATTTGAAACGCTCAGTTTAGGTTATAATAACACCGGCAAATTTACGTGTCAATCTATTCCAGAAAGCTATAAATTTTACGCTTTTATTTTTTCTATCTCCTTGTAAAGTGATATCACTCGTGATACTTATTTTCTTAGCCAGCCGGAGGCTTCCATATGCTGTGTTATTAAGGGTTCGTAATAGTTCACTATGACTTCACCCTTAAATGCCTTGCATATGAAAGCCTCCGACTCGTGCAAAATTCAGGTAATAAATGAAAGGAGCCTGATTAATGGCAACAAACTTTTATCCCAGATGTCTTCCGGTTCTGATCGGCAGCCTCCCCCTGTACGATCACGTGGAAGGGGTTAAGTTGGTTTTCGAGTATACCCCTGAAATTCCACTATGGGTTCAGCTTCCTGCGTATAAGGAAGAAGGGATGATCGCCCAATTTCAGCCGGGTTTGCCGGGCCTTAAACTGGAAAAAGACAAATCCTTTATTGATACCTCTGATCCTCGTTTTGATGATGAACTCCTTGAATTTTACGAAGATTATATGGCGGTAAAAGAAGGGGGAACGGATCTTGAAAACTCGAGATTTATCCTGGACATAGCTACAGCCAAAGGTTTTTTTTCTTTTAAAGAACAGCTTCAGGCCCTTCCAGATCGCCAGGTAGCGGTTAAAGGTCAAATAACTGGCCCCGTGACCTTCGGGCTGGGATTAACCGACCAAAACGGAAAGGCGATTTTTTATAACCGGCAGTTAAGGGATGCTGCGGTAAAACTTTTGGCTCAAAAAGCCCGGTGGCAGGTCAAAAATCTTGCAGGATTCGGATGCCCGGTCATCATTTTTTTTGATGAACCCGCCCTGGCCGGATTCGGCTCATCCGCATTTATAACCATATCCCGCAACGAAGTGTTAAACTGTTTTGAGGAAGTTATCGAGGCGGTTCATGATGAAGGAGGTCTTGCCGGAATCCATGTTTGTGCCAATGCCGACTGGTCCCTGCTTTTGGAGTCTGGTACAGACATCATCAGCTTTGATGCCTATTCCTTTTTTGACAAGCTGATCCTTTATCCGGATCTTGTCAAGCGCTTTATCCAATCCGGCGGCATCCTGGCCTGGGGGATTATTCCCACGCTAAACAACGAAGACATTGAAAAAGAAACGACCGACTCACTGGTGGCCACATGGGAGAAACAGGCTCTGGCGATTCAAGCGATCGGTATTGATAAGTCCGCAATACTGGATCAGACATTAATAACGCCAAGCTGCGGAACAGGTTCTTTAAGTCTTGATCATGCAAAAAAGGTGCTGGTTTTAACAAGACAGGTTTCGGATATAATAAGAAAAAAAAATTATAGCTTATACCTAAGTTGAGCGATTTTTTGCGAAGAGATGTGCTGAGATCTTGATGCATAAGG
>CAZKDT010000361.1:0-3071 GCA_964551515.1 uncultured Desulfobacteraceae bacterium
CGGTTCCCGCCGGGCCGTAGACCCTATGGGCCGGAGGCAAAGCGATTGTTTTTTTTGTTTGGGATTTTGAATTTCGGTTATTGTTATTTATTTGTTTTTTGGAATTTCAATAAGTCAATAAACTTGCGATAAAGCAAATCCCCTCTGAGGATAACCAAAGCCTGGTCCTTTGGGCCAGGATTTTTTACTTGTAGGATACATATAATGGAAAATTTTTCTGCTGTCATAATATTTTTTGATATTGCTGACAAGGTACTTTATTACATTAATAAAAACAACGCTCACTTGACACATGATGTTTTTATACATATTGTTACCTCGAAAATTATTTGAAGTGGTTATTAATCTCAGGGAGTTTTACAATGCATTTATTAGATAGTGTAAATAAAGAACAGACTAAAATTTTGGTTGAGAACGATAACGGGAATGAACGAAAAATGCTCGCAGATCTCGGGTACTCGGAGAAAGCCATATATTATTATCTTGAAAAACCGTATATGGGCACTTTGCCGGATGCCGACCAGGTGTCAGAGATGCTTGGCACCTGCGGAGATACATTGAAAGTCTTTCTTAAAATAGATCATAACACAATAAAAGATATTCGCTACCAGGTGCTCGGCTGTCCGGGTGCGATTTCTGCTGCCATGGCGTCTGTTGATCTCGTTAAGGGAAAAGACCTTGAATATGCGATGAGAATTGATGCCGGTGAGTTTTTCACCCAACTTGAAGATTTTCCCGAAAAAAACACCACTGCATACAACTGGCGGTAAAAGCGCTTCACAAGGCTATCGATGAATATAAAAACGGAAACGGTCGCCTCGATAGTATAGAATGTCGGCCAGTCTGCTCCGCACCGGGGGACTGTTGCAAAAATAAAGAGTATAGTTTTGATGAACTTGTAAAAAGTCCGCTTTAGACGGTTTCGTAAAAAGTTCAAATTCAAGGCGCGCAAATTTTGTAATCATTGGCTATCCGCCGGTCTCGTAGGGAGCGTAGTTATCGAACGTTGAATGATTGCGAAATGCAGCACAGATGCAAAAGGGAATAAAAACAAAAGATAAGTTTTACAGAATACCTTCCGGAATCGGCGCAACCTTATCCCCGCCTAAAACATAACCCCCGTCCAGCCGCAGAACACTCCCGGTCATAAACGTGGCGTCTTTTATAATAAAAATTACCGCGTTTACCACATCTTCTATGGTGCCGGTCCTCCCCAACAACGTATGATCATAAAGAGCAGCTTTCTGTTCATCGCTGAGCAGACCCCAGCCCCTGGTTTTTGCGCCATGCCGGGTTTCAACAAAACCGAGCATGATTTCATTTACGCGAACTTCAGGTGCTCCCATGCGAGCCCAAGTTTCGGTTAAAAGGGAAATACCTCGGTTTGCAGCGGAATACCCTTCATTGAATATATAACTGGCCGGACCCGACCGTCCGACCATGCCGGCAATGGAAGAAAAATTTATGACCACCCCGTCTCCGGAGGCCTTTAAATACGGAAGGGCTGAATCGAAGATCCATCGTTTGGCGCGCAGGGTGGTGGCCATTTCAAGATCCCACTGCTCCCGAATATACGACCCGTGAACCACCGGCCATCCGCCGCGCTCGATATTATTTATCAAAATATCCAGGCGGCCGAAATGATTGACAACTTTTTTAATAAGTCCTTGAATCTTATCGGTGTTAAGCAGGTCGGTTTTGTTAATCAGATAATCCTGACCGGTTTTGGCAAAATCCTTTTGTAGTTCATTCAGACTTTCTTCCCAGTCAAAATAGTTTAAGGCGACTTTAGCTTTTTCCCGTGCAAGGGCAAGTCCTATGCCTTTTCCGATTCCTTTTACGGCGCCAAGCACTAAAGCAACTTTGTCTTTGATTCCCATGTTTTTTACCATGTTTTTTTGACAGGATTTACGTAAGTTCTCAATAGGTTCTGGTGTATCAAATGGTGATATTGAGCCGAATCCATAATTTATTGAGAACTTACGGATTTACAGGATAAACTGGATTTTTTAATAACAAAATAAAATCCATTCGTGTCTGCCTTTGTGCCTTAGTGGCAAATATTTCTTGGTTCTGGCTTGTATATCCTGTGGATCTTGTCAAATTTCACCAAAAAGTGTGTGCTTTATCCATTGAAAACCCAGCGTTAACAGCTCAACATCGTCATTTTTTACCGCATTTAATGTACTGGGGTCGATGTTCCGGTCATCTAAGAGTCCCCGGTCAAATATATGGGATCTGAAATTATCCAGATCATAACATGCCAGGTGAAACATGAGCCTTGACTTGATATCCAATGGGCCGGGCATCAGGCGATTTTTGAGGCTGATAATTTCCATCATCAGATCGTTCATCTGATTATAGACAAAAATTTTCTGATCTTCTATCCATTCCCGAACAGTCCGGATGTGTCCGTTTTTAAATCCCAGACAATGGGGCTCTTTTAAAAGAAAATACTGTTCAGTTATGATGCCGGTAGTTCTGGATCGTGATGCTACGCGAACAAGGGGATACGTCCGGCACGATGATGGCCGATCTTCATATATGCTGCATCCGGACGGGCCCACAAACGGGCATTTTAATTCCTTAAACGGATCTGTCTTGAAAGTGATGATGGGAAGTCCGGTTTCGGGGCCGGTATGTTGAGACGTATACTGTTCAAGAAAAAGGTTGGATGGCAGACCGAGGCGGTTTTTCATGCGCAGTATATCGTAAGGGAAGAGAAACTGATTAAGATCCCGGCAGCATTCATTGAAACAGGGCACCTTTTTTGAACATGAAAATTTAAACGTGTCGTTTAATGACAGCGGTGTCACATTTTTTTCCATAAACGTCTCTCCATGGTGCGTTGAAATGAAAAATTATGATCAATCAATAACAACCAGAAGTGCTTTCAAAACCTTCAATTAGGTTCAAAGTCAAGGCAGGACGAGGGATTCAGGCGCAGGAATATATGTAATATTTCGAGTATTGAATCCCTCGATCCAACGCAGAAATTGGGCCTGAGGGGAAGTTTTGAAACCACTTCTAATAAATGACCAATCAAGTACCATATGTCAACAAAAAATGCA
>CAZKDT010000362.1:0-3066 GCA_964551515.1 uncultured Desulfobacteraceae bacterium
GCGCTTTCAACAGAAGGTTCATGGTGATTTCGCCAGAATACAAAATCCTGGCGTCAAGCTCAAGGCTTAATGGGATAATCGACTCTGAAATTATCGGGCAACACTGCTATAAAGTATTATACGGCCGTTCTTTACCTTGTAATAATTGTTCGATAAAAGAGGCTAAAAAGAAGAGAAGGCCCGCTTTAACGCCCAAGCATGGAAACTCTTTAGATTTGGATGAAATGCCGTGTTATTTTGCGTATCCAATTTTTTCAGGAGATAACATTGAAGCCTTTGTAAGCATGGATTTTGATCTCCCCACAAGAGGAGGACTTGAAGAGAAGTTGAACCGCTCCAATGCCTTTTTGAGGAATCTTATTTTCAGCTCCGTGGACTGTGTTATAGCCGCGGATAAAAAAGGCAAGATTCTTATTTTCAATGATCCGGCCAGTAAGGTCTTCGGATACACTGAAAATGAAGCCCTCGATACTCTAAATGTTCGTAATATTTACCCCGGAAACCAAGCGTTTGAGGTTATGCGAAACCTTAGAAGCGAGGAATACGGCGGAAAGGGAAAACTCAAATTATATCAGACGGATATTATAACCAAAAGCGGTAAAACCATCCCCATCAAGCTCAATGCATCCATAATTTATGAAAAGGGCCGTGAAGTGGCAACCATCGGTTTTTTTCACGATCTTCGTGAACAACTTCGAATGAAAAATGAGTTGGAAAAAACCCAGCTTCAGCTCCTGCAGGCGGAAAAGATGTCTTCTTTGGGAAAACTGGCCGCAGGAGTCGCTCACCAATTAAACAATCCCTTGGGGGGAATTACGCTGTTTGCCAAGCTCATCCAGGAAGAACATGACTTGGAAGAAGGGGCCAAACAAGACTTAGACCGCATTCTGAAGGACGCCCAAAGATGCCGTGATACGGTGAAGGAACTCTTGGAGTTCACACGACAGACCCGCCATTTAATGCGACCCCATGACTTGAACGAGGCTGTTTCCCGCGCCCTGTTTTTACTCGAAAACCAGGCCCTGTTCCAGAATATAGATATCGTAAAAGATCTGAACACATTTCTTCCCCCGGTACAAGCTGATATTCAGCAATTGAACCACTTATTTATGAACATCATTCTCAATGCCGCCCAGGCCATGGAAGGAAAAGGAAAACTCACGGTAAAAAGCAGTCTTTTGCCGGATACAGACAGAATTTGCATCGAGATATCCGATACCGGTGTGGGAATACCCGAAGAGATTCTTCCCCAAATTTTTGAGCAATTCTTCACCACCAAGGAAGAGGGAAAAGGAACCGGTCTGGGTCTCAGTCTGGCTTACAGTATCGTGAAAAATCACGGCGGCAATATCACGGCAAAAAGCAAGCCGGGACAAGGAGCGACATTTTTTATTGAACTTCCCGTTGCAAACAAGAACAATCAAGGAGAAGATAGTGGAGATAACACCTGACGCCACAATATTGGTTGTGGATGATGAAACGGATATCCGGGATGCATCTGAACGAATTCTTACCCGAATCGGTTTTCAGGTTCTGAAGGCATCTCGAGGGGATGAGGGGCTGGCTTTACTGGAGAAAAAGAAAGCCTCCATTGTGCTTTTAGATTTGAAGATGCCGGGCATGGACGGACTGGAGGTTCTCAAACACATTCGTGTGATGGACGAAAAAATTCAGGTCATTGTGATCACCGGATACGCCACGGTGGAAACCGCCATTGAAGCCATGAAGCAAGGCGCTTACGATTTTATTTCCAAACCCTTTGAACCGGATCAGTTACGTATTGTGGTGAATCGCGCCTGGGAAAAGATCAGCCTCAGGCGGGAGGCTGAAAAGTTGGAGGAGGAAAGAAGACGGACGCTGTCTGATCTGGATACAGAGAAAAGCCGCATACATACTATTTTAGAATCTTTTCCCAGCGGTGTGGTTGTGACAAATTCCAGGAGCCAGGTGGTCTTGATGAATCCGGCCTTCAGACAACTTCTCGATCTTGACCCCGGCCTGCAAACCGGCAACCCCATAGAAGACTATGTTCCGGATAAAAAACTGTGTAATCTTGTAACGGAAATCTCTCAGGGGAAGCATATAGACTTCGATGATATTCCGGATTACGAGTTTTCTCTTTCAGATGAAAAATATCTCATGGCAACCGGGCAGCCAGTTTTAGGTGAGAGGAAGGAATGCCTTGGAGCCGTTCTAAATGTTGTTGACATCACCGCCCTGAAGCTTTTGGATCAACTTAAATCGGAATTTGTGGCAAAGGTTTCCCATGAACTGCGATCACCGCTTTCAACCATCCACGAGCAGCTCGCGCTGGTAATCAGGGATATGGTCGGCGAAAACATTGCACAAGACCAGCATATACTCTCCCGTGCCAAAGAAAAAACAAAAGGATTGATTGCGTTGATTGGAGATCTTCTGGATCTTTCCCGTATAGAGGAAGGGATTATCTGCCATGAGCCCCAACCGGTCCGGATCGAAGATCTCCTTGCAAACATAGTAGATTTTTTAAATATCGGGGCAAGAAAAAAGAGCCAGTCTATTTCGCTTGGACTCCCAAAAGAACCGCTTCCCGAGATCTCTGCCGATCCCATTGCTCTGGAAAGCATCTTTGGGAATCTTATCACCAATGCCATTAATTACACTCAGGACGGCGGAAAAATTCAAGTGGAAGTTGATATGGCCGGAATCAACGTATGTGTAAAAATTAAAGATAATGGGTTTGGTATATCAGATAAATATCTGGATAAGATTTTTGAAAGATTTTACCGGGTCAAAAACGAAAAGACCAGATACATCACAGGAACCGGCCTTGGGCTTCCCATAGTAAAGGGACTTATAGATTCAATGGGCGCCTTAATTAATGTGGAGAGTGCTCCGGGAAAAGGAACAGAATTTACGGTTCTTCTTCCGATTAAAGCCAAGCCTACAGGATAGGGAGCATTACCGATTTGTTAAAATGGTTATTACACATTAACTTATTCATTTTTTGAGCGAAAGCCTTGCAATCAGGTTTCAGGTGTCAGGAGTAAGAAACGAATTTGCTGATACCTGAAACCTGACACCTGA
>CAZKDT010000363.1:0-3064 GCA_964551515.1 uncultured Desulfobacteraceae bacterium
GAGCAGACAGATTTTTTCTCGCACTTTGATCTAAAATGTCCGGCAGATTGAAAGCGCAATTTTTTAACCGAAGTGCTTTGAATTTCTCAATGACATTATTCATTTTTAGTTCTCCTTTGAAGGGCGATGGCATCATATTCAGCCAGGTTGGGCCGGGGCAATCTGATTTTATTAAGATCCTTGTTCTTAAGGTTTACCGGCGGGTGATGGGTTGTCGGGGTCATCTCCTGGTAAAGAATGTTTTGCACATACGCAAATCCGTATAATTTATGACCCATGGCCTTTTTCAGGGCATAGATTAAAGAGGACGTACCATATTCATCATTAAGCTTCAAAAGACGAGCCACGGTTTTTTTTAATGGCTGCGAGGCATCCGCAAGCTTTTCCAGGTAATCCACCGCTTCCTGGCCCAGGGACATAAAAATCATGATCTGCTTGTCCATGAGCACTTTCTTTTTAAGTTTTTTGACCTGTTCACTGTGAGACGCAAGCGCCATTCTCTGTTTTTTTTGCCAGCTTCGGACATGGGTTGCCACCTGCTTTTCTTTATAATAGACAGACAGCGTGCGACTGTCTGCTTTTAAGGTGACGTTCTTACCAACCAGCCTGGGCGGTACCGTGTATATGTTGGTGTCAAAACGAATGCCAAAGTCCTTATAGACTTTAAGTGTTTGTGTCTCCCGAAAATCGGGCAAAGGGTCAATCAGGGGAGTTAAGGCTTTTTTGACAAGTCGCTGGACCGGTTTTTCACCGGTGGTCTGGTGCTGCCTTTGATTGGCCGTTGTGTTAAGCCAGGCCAGGACCTGATGGTTAATATCTTCAAGATCGGTAAACGTCCTGAGCGGCCAGAAGTTGTACCGCAGATATTTAATGCTGTTTTCGACTTTGCCCTTTTCATGGGGAGCCCGGATATTACAGGCCACAGGGGTAATCCCAAAAGGCCTTAAAAAATCCAGAAAGGACTCGTTAAACCGGATTATGCTACCGGCGCGTTCCGTTACCGCGGTTAACATATTATCCACCACAATTTCTTTGGGCGTGCCGGAAAAATACCGAAAAGCTTCTATCAGGCATTGATGAAGTGTGGCCTGGTTCTGACTATGGGTAAAAATCACAAATAGCATCCTGCTGTGAGATTCTATAACCGCCAGGGCATACAACTTCCGGGAGCTGTCAGCATATGTCAGGCTGCCAAAATGACCCCAATCAATCTGCATTTGCTGTCCCGGCCCGGACTCAAAACGAATAAATGCCTGTTTCGGTAAATCGTCATTCCGGAGCTCTCTCAGATAGCCGCGGACAATGGTTATTTCACCATCAAACCCTTTTTCCGCTATCTTTCTTAAAATCACAGGTGCTTTGACTTTTGGGTATTGCCCGACCATCTCTTTGATAACCCCCCGGAAGGGATCGAGTTTTGAAGGTCGGTTAGGTCTGGAATTGCCGCCGGCATTGGGTTGTTCGATATATTTTGCCACCGTCGACCTGTCCAGATTTAAAGTTTTTGCGATCTGCCGAATGGAGAAACCCATATTCTTTAACCGGTGAATTTCAAAAACAGTCCGTTTATCTATCATCTTATCACCTCCTATGCTCTATGTGCACTTGATGGCAGCGAAAGAACCTGAAAAAGAGTGCCGTCATACAAAATAAGATTTTTATGGATCAGGCTGCTTCTGGCAAACGTATACTCGTTGTCCTTAAGACCCAAAATAGCCTGAATCGTCTTATCGCCATAAAAGGAAAGCCCGTTTTTGTCGGAAGCCAGGACCAGAAACAGATAAAGCGCCAATTCATGCCGGCCCAATAATTGTAAAAAACCATCGGTCAAAAACCGGTGGGGGATAAAGGCAAAGCCATTGCCAGGACGGCGGACTCGGTCAGGAGCCAGTACTTTTTTTTTAATCATGATGTCCTCCTTATATTTTAAGGGTTTTCATCCGGTGTAACACGATCATCATGTCCATGTCCTCGAGTCCATCTTTGCAATTATTGCTAACTGTCCGGTATTGAAGTGATAAAAATTTTTACCGCGTCCATCTTTGCAATCGCCGGAACCAGCCAATATTGTCCGGAGATTCTGTTTTTATTGGCTTTTCTCGCGTCCATCTTTGCAATACCGATGGTTTTACATGGCTGTAAATCAGCCTGACTTTTTGTCCTCATATTACGTATTCTCTGAAGCGAACGGTTTCTATCGGTTTTTTCCTGATTCTTGCGGCGGTACTTTTTCCAGTAATCCGGGTTGTTCTGAAGCCATTTCTTTTGCGCCAACCGCTGCTCTTCCCGGTAATCTTGATCTGTTGCCAGTTTTTTTTTCTGCCACAGATTTTTCCTGACACGCTGGCAATCGGGATTTGAACAGAAATTCTGAAGTTTGTTTCTTGGAGTAAAAAATGTGCTGCAGGCCAAACAAGGCACCGGTTCCATATATCCCTCCTGAAAGTAACTCAAATCTGAATTAAATGGAGGGAATTATATGATATTTTGATTTTTTTAAGGGAATTAGATGGGAATTAGATAACTGGCTGGTTCTTTGTCCTGAAATTGGCTGGCAAAAAATACTTTAAAATGGCGGGGAATTAAATCCCTATTTCCATTTTTATGCAGACCTGCCTCAAGCTTGCTGATAGCCTCTTCAAAACGCATGGTAAATCGGTCATTAATGGCCTGTTCTTTTTTTTCCCGCCTTGTAGAGTGACAATACAACAAAACCTCGTCATTTTCCGAATCAATAACTTTTTGTACTTTAACCGTGTAGTCATTGTCTTGTTTTACCACGACTGCTTCATCTTCATTAAATTCACGGTGATGCTTGCGGCTAACTACAACATATGGATATTTATTTTTTTTGAGCCATTTAATATTATCTTCACTGGCGATCCCGGCATCCATTACGATAGTCGCCTTTGATGGCTTAAACAGCTCCGATGACAAATTCTTTCTTTCCAACCCCTTAATCATTTTTCCCAAAGTTGATGGCTCACTTACATTACCTTCAAATACCTGGCTACACTTGGGAAATCCACTGCTGTCGAGCATCAGAGCCAGGGTTACCAGTGGA
>CAZKDT010000364.1:0-3042 GCA_964551515.1 uncultured Desulfobacteraceae bacterium
GCCGTTTCCTCAGCTAACTGCCAGCGGCGTTCTCGTTCTGGTATTTTCCGCTCCAATTTTTTCTCTAATCCATTCAACAAACGTGTAACCGACACAACTTTTTATAGACCTCAAGATTCTCCACGTCCATATAATTGCTATTGGTCACCTCGTTTTCCCCTTAATCCTGAAACCTGAAACCTGAAACCTGACATTGGGGCCACAGTTTGTCAATAGGCAAGGATCAGCGTTTACAAACGGTCTTGATTTACACCCATGTTAAATACTGATTACCTTGTCCGCTAGCTGCATGGCGGTGACGATATCGAGCATATTCGTGGTTTCCCCCACCTGTTTTTGGTCGAGAAGGTCAAAATGGGTCAGGCAGGTGCCGCAGACAAGAATGTAGAGTCCTTGCTCTTCATACTCTTTTAAAACCGGTAATACCTCCGAACCTTCAATGGTGAGTTTAACCCCGTTGTTCACAAAAACCAGCCGCCACAGCTCAGGTCCCATCTCTTTGAGTGTCTTGATATAGCTGATCATGAGTTTTAACCCAAGCTCGTCATCACCATACCCCATGCGATCCGTAACCAGCATGACCATGATTTTCTTTGTATCGGCTTTTACTCTGTCTTCGGTTGAATCTCTGGAAGAAATACCGCCTTCACGCTTTCCAATAACAAAAAAAATGTTTCCGTCCTTTTGTACATCAGTGTCAAAATTTTGAGATTTTAAAAACCGGCAAACATTTTGTTTTGAAGCCTCATTATCAACAATGATTTTGATGATATGCGGGTTCCCTTCTTGGACGGCCGCTTTTGTCTGAAGTACCGGGGCCGGACATGCCAGCCCCCTGGCGTCGATCTCTTTCATATTTTTACCTCTTTTGTTTCGGCCAGATACTCATCCACGATTTTCTTTGTTTTTAACAGTCCCTCAACTTCCCTTATTTCGATAACCCACCACTTACAACCAATCGTTTGTAAAAGAGAAAGACGGTCTTCAATATCTTCCTTTTTCTCCGGTGGAATATGCCCCTGACCCGGAATTTCGGTATGGTAAATATGGGCATTAAATACCCTGTCCGCATGGGAGGTGACAAAATCCTCAATCGTATATTGCTGGCTTTGCACGGATTCGCACGCATACGCATGACCGATATCCAGGGTAACATGGGCTCCGCTTCTGCGAATCAGCTTTTCAAAAAGATTTGCCTTGCTGGTCCACCCCCAGGCCAGATTCTCAAAACAAACCTTCACATTCATGGCCCGGCCGTAGTTGATCAGCCGTCTTAAATTATTGATGGTGGTTTCCCATGAAAGGAGTTCTGTGGAGTCATGGCCAAGACCAATGTGCAGGGTTATGTATTTTCCATCCACTTTAGAAATAAGGCGGATCACCCGGCAGAAAAGATTTTTTCCCGCTTGGGCTTTTTTGGGATTGTCGTGGCCCAGGTCTATGTGGTCAAATGGACAGTGATACCGAACTTCAAAGGAATTCAGGGCTGACATGTCCTTAACCCATTTTGATTCCTGTGCGGGGGTTTCGGGGAGTTGTTGCAGGTCAAGAGAAAAATCAATGCCGGAAAAACCATATTCACGGGCAAATTTTCTGAGTTTTTCAGTATCTGAAAAAAAGTTGCACATGGTCAGTTTCGGCGTTGCCGGCCGTTGAACTGTCGCCTCCTCCAGGTCTGTTAACAGTTTCTCCATGTTCAATCCATAGGTTGCCGCAACATTTGTTAAGGGTTCGAAAAGTGCCTGGCAGCAAATACATTCACCGGCCTGCTTATCGTAGAGCTTAAACACTTTTTCGGTTTTTCTGTATTTGGATAAAATATCCAGCACGGTCATTTCAGGGTTTATGCATGATTGCGTTAAGTCTATTTTCCCCATGGTTTTCCTTTGTCACTGTTTCCGAAAATTTTAGCAAAAGCTGTGAGTAGTTGATGTAAAATATACTTTATGGATGGGATGTTTCAAATAGTCAAACTGGAATATCCGATATGAAATATACATCTCATAGGAAATATCAATAACTTGTTTCGCGCGATATGTCCCATATGAAAATAATATGTCAAAGTTTCTTTATGTCGCGAGTCGGGAGACCATTGATTTTTTCCGCCAGCAATGCCGCACCCATGGCGCCCACCATCTGAGGATCTTCAGGGACCATGATGTCCTTGTCCATGGCCTTTTCCAGCAGGCGGCGTATGCATGGATTGCGCGCCACGCCGCCTGCAAAAATGATTGCTTCTTTCACAGATGTCCTCTTTAACATTCCCACGGCCCGGCGCACCACAGAGTCGTGAAGCCCCAGGGCAATGTCCTGGCGGGATTCCTCCCTGGCAACCAGCGACGTTACCTCGGATTCCGCAAATACGGTGCACATGCTGCTAATTCGGACCTCCCGGGTTGCCTTGAGCGCCTCTTCACCGAACTGGTCTAATCGGTAACCCAAGGCCTGGGCCATGATTTCCAGGAATTTGCCCGTGCCTGCGGCACAGCGGTCGTTCATCTCGAACTTGGTTATCCTGCCGTTATCATTGACCGCGATGGCCTTGGAATCCTGCCCTCCGATGTCAAGTATGGTTCGAACTTCGGGGAAAAGGGCCTTCGCCCCTACGGCATAGGCCTTGATTTCCGTGACCGTCGGAGCATCAAAGGAAATCTCAAATAGATGCCGGCCGTACCCCGTAGCCAAGATAGAGTCGTATTTCATCCCTTCAAGCAACGCCTTGGCCTGGGCCATGGGATCAAAACCAGTGTCGGCCTGTTTGCTTTCAATGATTTCCCGATTTTTTAACACAACCAGTTCTATGGTTCTCGAACCAATGTCAATGCCTGCACAACGCATACGATTACCCTTATATTTCTTCAACCGAATTATTGAAAATTTTTCCCGATCACGAGCCGTTGTCTGACGAAAAGGGAAGAAGCGGATCACTTTGTATGCCTTCGGATTTCTCGTCTTCACAGAGAAACGGAACAAGGGAAAGACGGATGTAAATCAAGATTGTTGGTGATTTAGCTCAAGCAATCCAGGTGTCAGTGTTCAGGT
>CAZKDT010000365.1:0-969 GCA_964551515.1 uncultured Desulfobacteraceae bacterium
CAGATCGATTTTCAATAATTCTAAAAATATTTTTTCAAAGAGCGAAATGTAAGTTGTAATGGCTACGGCGCAATTCCGCTTTGATACCCCGCAGCTTGCTGCGGGGAGCTTCATTCCAGTATTCCAATTGGGCGAAGGTACCAGCCCCTAACTTGGTAAATAGTTCGAATCCTATAGACACACCGACATGCTTTTATCAGTAGGTTGTTTTTACTTCGGGAATTCCCTTAAACGCCGATGTGCCGAAATGACAGACCATTGCGCAATTGCAAACAATAATGGTGTGTTTGAGAGATCAGATTCCTTCCAGAATTCACGGGTGACAACGAAGAAATGTAGCCATGGGAGCGGGCTGCTGCCCTTGCAAGCCTTTGCATACATCGTCATGAACAGCAGGCGTTCACGCCAGACATCATATTTTTTCACAATGACGTTGTTTAGAATTTCCAACATGAGGCCTTCCATGGTTTTTTTATCTATTTTTCGGGAAGTTATATTCGCCTGCTTAAGAATGTCATCGATACGTGAATCATCTTCGAACCAGGAGTTGGCAAAAGGCATTGTAAACGGCCAGGTTCCGCTTTGCTCAATTATCTTCTGAATCTCGTCGGTTGTCAGGTTATCCGCTTCAGCCTCAGCTGACAGCATATCGAATTCGTGATCAATATCAATTGCCTTTGGTATCCAGTAATTGGTTCCCATCGATTCGGCCGCATGAAGCAGGGGGGGCGGTGGCGGATTGTTATGCTGTAATCCGATCTGGATAAAATGGGAAATCATTTGGTTTGTATATTCTGTTGTTACAGGGAATGCCACTGTTTCTGAAGACAATTGATTTATTGTTGATATCGCATCAGCTTTTTTTAAACCAGGATAGACAAATACCTCACGAATGCCTTCTTTCTGTTTGACCAGAATACCGGTTAACACATATCGTTTTTTTGTTTTGTATATACAGGGAAAGGCCGA
>CAZKDT010000365.1:979-3033 GCA_964551515.1 uncultured Desulfobacteraceae bacterium
GGAGCACATTCAACCCGAGACAACCGTATTTTTTTAACAAGTGTATCGATGCCGTCCTGTTCGCTGGCGTCAATCCAGTTTCTAAACCCGATAATTCGCCGCAATGTTGCCGGGGTGATCGTTTCCGGATCGACCCTGCTATTAAATAACGCCTGTATATCCGTTCGGATTTTTTTCACTGGATGAAGCATCAGAAGCGCTGCTGATTCTCGAACTAAGAGATTTTCCGCTTGCGTCATTTTTAAAGCAACAACCAAATGACCCTTGTCCGGTAGCATATCGATTTCGGGAATTATGGCTTCATACAGGTGGAACGGATTTTCAATCCCTTTTGCAATCAATGCGTTAAATATCCTTTCGATATCCGGTTTGACGTCAAGTTCGGTAAAACAACGAGTCATTAGAAGATCCCTTTCGGCCCGGATTTCAGAATCGACCGGCAATTTAGCGTTATACAGAACTCTTATGATATCGTCTTGAACTTTGATCTCTATGTGTGGATGAAAAACCGTTGCCAGAATTCGTTTCTGGAAACTTTCAACCAAATCAATAGCCCATTGGCGTTTTCGCTCCATGGAATATCGAAGCTCAACAAGCGTTTCTTCCAATAACATTAAGCATGCATCGTACTCATCAGAAAAGCCCGGAGATTTTTCTTTCGTAGCAGATGCCTCAATTAAAAATCGTAGAAATGGAAAAACAATTCTTGAATTTATTTTGAGTTGTTCCTGAATATTTTGGTCGATTGGGTATTCCTGTTTGCTTTTTTTCAGTCGTCCGACGATCGTCTTTATTAATGATTTGGCCAGATCCCGGTCAACTCTTGTTATGGAGGTGCCATCAGATTTGGTTTTATGCCTGGTATCTAGTGATGATGAGTTCATTTTTTTAGCAGGGCTGGCGCTGCCTGCCTGGTTTTGCGATTTAAGCAAACAGCACTTTTTATACTTTTTCCCGGAGCCGCAGGGACATGGCTTGTTTCTTCCGACCTTTATCGTCTTACCCGATACGGATGGGTTGTTTACTCCGGTGTTCTGCTTTTTCGATATATCGGAAAAAAACGGCCTGACTTTCTTGACTTCACGCCTTGATTTCCCTGGCGTTTCAAACGGCCTGCCCTTATAAGCCTTTCCGTCTACCTTTTCCTTGAACATGACGTAATGGCGCTGCAAGCGACTTAAATACTCAGGATCGTGGTTGATCAAGTCCACGAAAAATTTGATTAAATCATCTGAATAAACGGATTGAGGATTGATAGGGTCTAAAAAAGGCCCAGGGTCATCGCCATCTGAATCGAAAGCCATATTGATGGTGGCGACGATTTTGTTTTTGTTTTTAGAAATGACAGAAATCATTACTCTTCTACAATCACAGTTTTCCTCACTGCAGTAAAGCTCCAAAAGCGTATAGTGATCCGCAGGCAGAGAGCCGAACCTCCCTTTTTTTAATATAGTGATGCTTCGGGTTTCTTTTTTCGCTATTTTTGGAAATTTGTTGTAAAATGGTTCCATTATATAGTTAGTCCTTTTATTCTAATTGTCTGAACCACAATATTTATTCATAGTTGGATGAATGATTACGGTCTCTCTGGGTATTGTTTTTTAAATTATTCTGGTACACGACGACGGTGACGTTCATTTAGCTTTTTTCTCTGCAAAGAAAACATATTCTATCGAGCAAATTTTGTAATCCCTATATCATAATACGCCGACATGTTCAAAAATTTATACATGGAAAATAGCCAGATTGACGAGGAGGATTTGTAATGGTCTTACAGAAAAAAAATGGAAAAATTTTGACTCAAATCTTCAGTCCGATTTTCCGTTCTATGTTCCGTGCCTAAACCATGTATTGACAACACTCTAATATCATTGAGGAATCTGTTCTGAACATTCAATCGGACTTTTTACGAGTTCATCCTTTTTAGCTTGACAACAATCAATGTTTTTTATATAAAACAATATAGATCTAATTTGTTTTATATAATAAACATAAGGCTTTAATCTCAATAGCGATACATTGTCATGATTAAAGATAATCTAAAAGTTGTTCTC
>CAZKDT010000366.1:0-3019 GCA_964551515.1 uncultured Desulfobacteraceae bacterium
AATTAACTTCCTCTATCTGAAGTTCTTTGCTAAAAATTACGGCTTTTGAATCGAACTTTTCAAAGTCTTAAGCAACGTTTTCAAAAAAAGGTAAACGCTTCTTCGTTTGTGTCATGTCCTTCTTCCGGAGACAGATAGGGAAGATCCCGTAAAAACAAGCGAAGTTTGTCTTCAATTTTATCAAACTGATATTGCGGGCCTGACGGACTTTTGTATCCGGATTTATCAGCAATTTGTCCAAGACCGAGCTTTTCATCATAACGCAAATAAAATAAAAGCTTTTCCTTTTGTGTCAGCCGGGCTGAAAAAATTTCCCCCCATTTCACAACCAGACTCTGATCAAAATGCAAATTTTCGTAAAGGTGATCCGGACGAAATGAAGCGTCGGGAATGTCACCATGATTTTCTCCGCCACGTGTCGGACACCTTATGGGGTTTGACGGTTCCATACGATCCGTTATGGAATCTGTCAAATCCACATGCAAACCGATCCACTGAATAAAATCCCTCAAATCAACCCGGACCGGCGTGTTCCCATGGATCTGAAAAAGATGAGTCAGGAAATGATGTGCCAGTTTTAATATCCGGTCTTTACTGTTAATCTTATTAAAGTTCAGATGAGTCTTATGTTCAGGAAAAGGTATCTTACTGCAATCTTCCTGGGTCAGGGGCGGTATCTGCCTGCTCTCATGACAAATGGAAAAACAAGATATATCCGGTTGCCTGGCCATGGTATGAAATTTATCTGAATTTCTGAGAATATCTGCGGACCGTTTGTAAAGGTACTTAAATCGATTGGCTTTCAGGCTGTGGGATTTATCCTTGCAGTGGTTTAAAAACGCTGTTTTAAGATATTGGGCACGCCCTTTCCCTGCTGCCATGAGCCTTTGATGAATGTGGGATGCATTTTGTAATAAAAAAAGAATAAGTTCGGAAGTCAGATCATGAACCATGTCCTCTTTATTTTTTGATATGAGTTCCCCCGGGGAATAAATCGGCAGAGAGATCTTGCGGGCTTTTAAAAGAGGGTATAGGGCTCCGGCCACATCTTCAATAATCCGCTTGATATCCTCCGGATGTTCAAACCATTTTCTAATTTCAGGCCCTGAGCCTATTTGGATCACCAGTCTTTCCGCAAATGAAGGTTTACGTGTAAAGAAAAATTATTTTTTCTTAACCACCATACATACATTGGGCACCTCTCCTTTGAATCTGAGTTTTATGGCAATGGTGGGTGGCAAATTTAGCAATATGTTTTCAACCAGATAGGAATTCCGATCCATTTCATGATTTGTAAACCGCAGGCGGCACCCTTTGCGAATATACCGGTAACCATACCGGTCAAAAGGTTTTCGGGAACTGCAGGGGCACACTCTATATCCTGCATGATTGGGCAATGCTTTGAGACTAAAAATCGGATGGGTTTTTCCTGGATGGCTTGTTTTGGGGAATTTACCGGTTGACCGTTCAAACAGCTCGGCATCATCTGCTCCCATGAAAAAGAAGTTTTCCCGCCAGTAGGTTAAGGGCAGTTTAACCACGGATCCAAGAATCATATCCAGGTTCCTTGCCGCTGTGGGAGTTGTCTTCCAAAGCGATTTTCCGCTTAAATTGTCATTCTTTGACCTGTCCATAGGTTTGCGATAACCTTTAGTTGATATTGGCAGAAATGACTAATTATTGGAAACGACTCTTTTTTAACATCAGTTTCATGAGAGTTGCAATGAAAAAAAAGAGAGTTGCAAAATGTTTAAATATAATTCTTCTTGAGTTATTGGGGCAATACCAATGAATGAGTCAAATTTTGGGGTTGTTTGGGCTATATTCTTTCCTCGTAGGTCTCCTGAATGGTCTTTACCAGACTCGATGTTACCTGATATGAACAAATACTATTAAATTTGACAAATAGATTTTATCTATAGTTCTGTGGCATGTTAAAGTTGTATTATGCAAATAGCATATCAGAAATTTATAAAAGATCAAGTTGTTAGGCGAAAGGAAAGATAAACAAAACAGGTCGAACAAATCAGAGGGCGAAGCTTTTTTATGAATTTTTATGCTTCTTGACCATTTAACACCGGTTTGATATAAGCATCACGTAAAATTATGCATTTTAAAAGGAATACTTATGCTGATTACTGAGATATTAGCTCGAAATGCACGTATGTACGGTTCTGAAACGGCACTGGTAGAAAGGGAGCCGGCAAAAAACCTTCGTAAGGAAATCACCTGGAAAGAGTTTGACGATCAGGCCAATAAGGTGGCCCAGGCTCTGATATCCAGAGGAATTACAAAAGGCGACCGGGTGGTCCATTTAATGACCAATTGTATCGAATGGCTTCCTCTTTATTTTGGGATACTTCGTACGGGCGCCTGGGCAGTTCCTCTTAATTTTCGATTTATGGCAAAAACGATCCGGAACTGTGTGGAAACCGCTGAGGCAAAGGCCTTTATCTTTGGCCAGGAATTTATTGAACGCATTAATTCCATCAAAGCAGATCTGAACAGATTCGTAGAAACCTATATTTTTTTGGGTCCGGAGGAACTCAGACCAGACTATACTGAATTATATCATAGGGTTATTGAAAATCAGCCCGCTATCGACCCTGAAGTTACAATAAAAATTACAGATGAAGCTGCCCTTTACTTTACTTCCGGCACCACAGGCACACCCAAGGCAACACTTTTAACTCATAGAAACCTTGAATTTGCCTGCTTTGTGGAAAATCTGCATCACCATCAGACCCACCGGGATAATTTCCTTTGCATTCCTCCCCTATATCACACCGGAGCCAAAATGCACTGGTTCGGCAATTTCATTGTGGGAGCCCGGAGCGTTATCCTCAAAGGAATAGAGCCCAAGTGGATCATGGAAGCCGTTTCCGAAGAGCATGTAACTGTTGTCTGGCTTCTGGTTCCTTGGGCGCTGGATATCCTTTTTGCGATCCAGAGCGGGGAAATGAAACTCAAAGATTACAATCTGGATCAGTGGCGGCTGATGCATATCGGAGCCCAGCCC
>CAZKDT010000367.1:0-2924 GCA_964551515.1 uncultured Desulfobacteraceae bacterium
GGACGGTATTGCGCATTTTAATATCCTGTATTTTAACTTTAGTCATAGAGAGTGTCACCTTACCCATTCTGGTATTTGAGAGTCTCAACTGAGCTCTGACCTTGCTTTATTGGGAATAGGTGACGACGGGGAGCCGTAAAAGCTTTGTGAGAAGGTCGATTATATCGCCTTTATGACACGAATGATGGTCTCCCCGCCTTCACACAACTTAAGCCGCTAATTTATAATGATTTTGCTTAATGTAATTTTCTATATACGTCGTGTTATCACGGACAATGGCCAAAATAAGGCCCAGAATCTTTCTGGAAATAGCGATCAATGCCTTCATTTTGAGCATTCCCCTATCCAGCATTTGCTTATATTTCTCATACATAATCCCATTGGTTTTGACCATGTTGATGGCTGTAAAAAACAGCAGCTTACGCATCATGGGGCGGCCTCGCTTGGAAATTCGGCGCTGTCCTTTATGTCGGCCGGAGCTTATTTCATAAAGATCAAGGCCTGCCAATTTAGTTATTTCAGAGATCGTATTAAATTTGTTAAAATCGCCTACTTCTCCTATCAAACCGGCAGTTGTTACATGTCCGATCCCTTTAATAGACAATATACTGTGGCTGTAAGGAATCTGTTCCAATTGCTCAACCATCTGTTCTTCCAGCCTTTTAATATATCTGTTTTCATTTTCTATATTAGAAACAAGATGGCTCGTCTCAAGAATCACACCCTCTTTGCCTTCTGTAATTCCTACAGATTGCTTTGCGGCATTATAAAGTTTTTCAGCTCGCTCTATACCGAACCTCCCACGGCTAATTTTTCTTACAATATTACAAAGCACTCCTATACCGATGGATACAATACTTTCAGGATCAGGAAAATTTTCAATCAGATACATGCCGGTCTTTGTGGATGGTTTAATAATACTCACAAGTTCTGGGAATATCACAAAAACAAGATGCTGAAGCTGATTGTTCATAGCTGTTCTACGTTCTATCGACCGCTCTCTTGCATGAGTAAGCCTGCGCAACTGTGCTGCAGCCCCTTCAGGCATTATAACAGTCAAAGAATGCCCCAGAGAAATAACATCTGCGATCACACGGGGATCCTTTTTATCCGTTTTGTTAGGAGAATTGCCCGTCAGGTCTTTAACTCTTTTAGTGTGCATCGGGTTCACCTGAACCAGGTTAACCGGCCTTTTTCTCAAATAATTAGTTATCGGTTCCGCATATGGTCCTGTGGACTCAAATCCGATTATAACCTCATCAAGCATGTGCTCTTCTTTAAACCTGCAAAGCTTTTTCCAGAATTTTTTAAAGCTTTGACCGGTGTTGTAAATCGGGAATGGTTTAATATCCTTATTTTTAGGAGTTCTAAAATAACCATAATGAACTTTTTTGCCAATATCCAAAGCAACAATAAGTGTTTTTTGGTTGATAGTTTTAATTTTTTCAGTTTTATTAGATTTCATGGCTATGCTCCTCTTTTGATTTTTGTTAACCAACTTCCTATTGGCTTAAATCAAAATGAGTATAGCCTTTTTCATTTAAACTCAAGGCTTACTGCAATATAGCAAGCTTTGTGGTAATTATTTTATGGCTCCGGTTTGTTCGGATCAGGGTATAGATAGCACATTACTTCTTGCTTTGGCAATTGTTCGTTTACTTTAGCATCCCATCCTGATATAATTTTAAAGAATAATAATAAAAATCAAGGAGTTCCATATGACGCTTTTAGTCAACGAAATATTTTACAGCATACAGGGTGAATCCACACATAGCGGTCGCCCCTGCATATTTGTAAGACTCACCGGCTGCAATTTAAGATGTTCATACTGTGATACCCGGTATGCTTACGAACAAGGGGTAAAGATGGATCTCACCGAAATAATGACCCGCATTGCCGCCTATATGTGCCCACTGGTTGAAATAACAGGTGGAGAACCCTTGCTTCAGAGCGATACACCCATTCTAATTTCCAAGCTTCTTGAAAATGGTTATGAAGTTTTAATGGAAACAAACGGAAGCCTTGACATCAGCAGTATTGACGGGCGGTGTATAAAAATTGTCGATATCAAATGCCCCACAAGCGATGAATCCGAGAAAAATGATATGGAAAATCTAAAAAGACTAGGGCCTAAAGACCAGGTAAAATTTGTCATCGAAAACCGCATAGACTATGAATATGCAAAAGAAACAATCGATTTTAACTGCCCTGATTTCCCTGAGGAACAAATTCTTTTTTCTCCTGTTTCAGAAGAGATAGCCCCGGCCCAACTTGCAGAATGGATACTTGAAGATAACCTGAATGTCAGGCTGAATCTCCAAATACATAAGATCATATGGCCCAGCAGTGAAAGAGGTGTATAATCATGGATGTATGGGTTCATTCTTCCATGGCAGGCCTGTTTCTATTTTTGAAAAATTTCAAAGAGATTTTTCCAATACGTCTAATTATAGGAGTTTTTATAATTTTTCCTGTAATATATGTGATGTTCAGGCGCAAAATGAAAAAGGGGGGAAAAAGAAAAGAAGAATAACAGGGAGACCTTTGAAAAGCTACGAAATGGATTCGATAAGCCTTTGAAACCAAAAGAACTTTTTATTCTCAATTTTTTCCACGCTGAAATTTTTTCGTCTCCAAAAAACCATATTGTATTCACCGGGAAAAATCGGCCAGGGACGAAACGGTTTCAGTCCATACCGGCGAATTCCAGACCGTGTTCTCACATACCCCAGACCCCGAAAATTTTGTCGTTCGCATCCATGGAGATCTTCCTGTAATATCAATTTCGGGTTCATGGATATTATGGCATTCTCCCAGCGGCAATAGGGCAGAATCCGCTGGCAGACAACCGCTGCGCAAGATACATCCTGAAGATCCTCCACAAGGGTTCCCGGAAATATTTTTATCGCTTTAAATAAATTATG
>CAZKDT010000368.1:0-2895 GCA_964551515.1 uncultured Desulfobacteraceae bacterium
AACAGATCGTTGCTGTTTCATCTGAGATGGAAGAGTTTGAACAGAGAATAGTCGATCTGAAGCTCAAACTAACCTCGTTAACCGCCAAACTGGAAAACAGCAATGACACCTTAAAACGGCTTAAAGAATTTCAAAATGATGGGATAAAACGGCTTGAACAACTTTCCCGGGATATTTCCCGAAAAAAACAAAAAAGGACCACTTCTAAACAAAAAATAGAAGAATTTGAACAGATACTTTCCGGCAGATATGAAGATATGAAGCGCCTTGAACAAACACTTGAAAAAAATGAGGAGGATTATACCGCCATCGACACAAAGCTCAAAGAAAGTGACGGTATCATATCGGACATACAGACCCGGCGGGATAAAACTTTGCAAAAAATACGTTTGCTTGAGCTTGAACAATCAGAGCGGCATATTAAACGGGAAAGTATCGCCAAGCGCCTGGAAGAAAGCTATCATACTCCCCTATCGGTATTTAAGTTGGAATTCGACAATATGGAAAATCCTCCGGATACATCCATAGATAATATGGAAGATGAACTTTTCCGGATCAGAAAAAAGATTGCAAATATCGACGATGTCAATATTGGCGCCATAAAGGAATATGAGCAGCTCAAAGACCGTTTTGACTTTCTGAACGAACAGCGCGACGATCTTGTAAAGGCCATCGACGACCTCTATAAAGTTGTCAAAAAGATAAACCGAATCACACAGGAACGATTTATCAAAACCTTCAATAGTGTCAATGATAAGTTGAATGAGGTGTTCCCCCGTCTTTTCGAAGGAGGCAGCGCCAAACTCATCATGACAGAGCCCAACAATCCCCTTGAAACCGGCATAGAGTTTATGATTCATCCTCCGGGGAAAAAACTCACAAGAATGAGCCTTCTTTCCGGGGGAGAAAAAGCACTCTCAGCCATCGCATTAATTTTTTCCATCTTTTTAATTAAGCCGGCATCTTTCTGCCTCATGGACGAAATTGACGCATCTCTTGATGATACGAATATTTGCCGCTTCAATGATCTACTTCGGATCATTGGAGATAAATCTCAAATAATTATGATCACCCACAATAAAAGTGCTATGGAATTTGCCGATACTTTGTTCGGAATCACTATGGAAAAAAAAGGCCTTTCCAAAATTGTTTCGGTAAATCTTCAAAAAGCACAAGGATAAACTTGGTTATGGCATTCACCTGGTTTAAAAAGAATAAAGATATAAAAAAAAGGGAAACGGTTCCTGTCGAAGAAGCATTTCAACCCCAAAACAGACCTCAAGAGGATACGTCTCCTGTATTCCCAAAAGAGGAGGACCAGGAAAAATCCAACGGTTTTATGAACCGTCTAAAAAAGGGCCTCTCAAAAACCCAGAAAGTTCTTTCAACGGATATTAACGAGCTGTTTGCAGGCAATCGGAAAATTGACGATGAACTGCTGGAGGAACTTGAAGAACTTCTCATCACCTCGGACATGGGTGTCCGTACCACAATGGATCTTATACAGAGCATTTCAAAAAAATCCTCGGAAATATCCGGCGCCGATCAGCTCAAACAGGCCCTCAAAGAAAAAATACTTACATTACTGAATTCGGAAAAACCTTATCCGCAAAAAATTACCGCCGGACCTCGGGTCATAATGATAATCGGCGTAAACGGAGTTGGTAAAACAACGACCATAGGAAAACTGGCTGCAAAATTTGTGGCTTCCGGAGAAAAGGTTATCATCGCCGCGGCCGATACTTTTCGGGCGGCGGCGATAGAACAGCTTGCCATATGGGCTCAAAGAGCAGGTGTAGAAATTGTAAAACACAAGGAAATGTCAGATCCTGCTGCTGTTGCATATGACGGAATTGAAGCGGCACTGGCCAGAGGTGCGGATGTTGTTCTTGTGGATACGGCAGGCAGACTTCACACAAGAAAAAACCTGATGGAAGAACTTAAAAAGATAAAACGCGCCATTTCAAAAAAACTTCCCGAAGCCCCTCATGAAATCCTTCTTGTTCTTGATGCCACAACCGGTCAAAACGCCCTTTCACAGGCAGAGCTGTTTCATAACGCCCTTGACGTTACAGGAATCGCCCTTACAAAACTAGATGGAACCGCCAAAGGCGGAATCGTTGTCAGCATCTGCAGTACGCTTGAAATTCCGTTAAAATATATTGGCATCGGTGAAAAAATTGAGGACCTGCAGGAATTTGATTCGGTCCGGTTTGTTAACGCACTGTTTTAGGAAAACGGTTCTACTGTATTTTGGCCCTTGGCTAATAAAGAATAACAGAACAAAATCCTTAGTGTCTTTGTGACTTGAGGCAAATATTTCTTGGTTTCGAATGTTTTTGATTAGTATTTATCCAGTTAAAATCGAAATTCTGAAGAATTGCTTTCCCTAAATGCAACAATAACACCAAATAGCATCATTAAATACAAAAAAAGTGTTGATAACTGCTGTTTTATGTTGACATGAAAAATTTGCTCATGTATGAGTTTTATAATGTTGCCGCTTAACTCGCTATTAATCAACAAAAAAAGGGGGGGACAATTATGACAAAAGCAGAATTAATAGAAATGATGGCAAAGGATGCAAATATTTCCAAAGTTGCTGCGTCAACCGCGCTCGACTCTTTCATGACAAATGTAACTAAAGCTCTGAAAAAAAAGGATGGCAAAGTAACATTGGTCGGATTTGGCACTTTTGCAAAAATTCGTCGAAAAGCTCGAAAAGGAAGAAATCCTCAAACCGGCGATCCCATTAAAATTAAAGCCTGTAATGTAGTAAAGTTTAGACCCGGCAAGAAACTCAAAGATGCTATATAAGCAATCCATTGAAGCGGTTTATTTATATGCACCCCAATAGATAAGCCGCTTTAATATGTTACCTCAAAACTATCAAAC
>CAZKDT010000369.1:0-2893 GCA_964551515.1 uncultured Desulfobacteraceae bacterium
AAATCCAGACCTCGTCATTAAGCTTGGAAAAATAATCGTGACTCCTTAATTTTCAAGGGATTGCATGAAAATTGGACACTGGCGCTCAGGTTTCAGGTGTCGGGTGTCAGTAGTGAAAAAGCGAGAACCAGCCTGAAACCTGACACCCGACACCTGAAACCTATACTCCGAGAAGGCTTCACCACGCCCGATAATGTCCAAAAAAAAGACCTATTTTTCTAGCATATTACGAGATCTGTATGTAAGGAATTTGGGAACATCCATTGGAATATTGGTTCAACTGATTGCTATTAAACTATAGAAATTCTATGCCACGAAAAGCCTGTATAGACACCCTGGCGCTTTACAACATATAGTAGTTGGGGGCATCAAACGTCGAAAGATATTTTATGATGACGACGAACGGGATAATTTTTTAGATCGGCTGAGCATTATTTTGACTGAAACCTGACATGTACACTCCTGGGAAGTTGGACGGAAGCATATTATCGATGAAGCTAACAGACAACCATGTGGAAGAGTCTGATATGCCGAAAAAAAAGAAAATAAAACTGATTTCTTGGAATGTGAACGGCATTCGAGCGGCCATTAAAAAGAATTTTATTACATTATTCAAACAGGTGGATGCCGATATATTTGCTATTCAGGAAACAAAAATTCAGGATTCACAACTTACTGATGAGATAAAAAATATTGCTGGTTATCAAGGATTTTGGTCTCATGCCAAGGTAAAAAAAGGGTACAGCGGGGTGTGTACATATACCCGGATTAAGCCCAAAACAATTAATTACAGTATTGGTGAACCGAAATTCGACAATGAAGGTCGCGTTATCGAGTTGGATTTTGATGATTTTATATTTTTTAACGTTTACTTCCCTAACGGTCAAATGAGCGAAAAACGGCTTCAGTACAAACTCGATTTTTATGAAAGTTTTTTCAAATATGCTGATGAGTATAAAAACCAAGGCCGAAGCCTTATCATTACCGGAGATTACAATACAGCTCATAATGAGATTGATTTGAAGAATCCCAAATCCAATGAAAAAAAATCCGGATTTTTAAGAATCGAACGTGATTGGCTGGATAGGATTATTGCAAATGGCTATGTGGATACCTACAGATGTTTTTATCCTAACAGCATAAAATATTCATGGTGGACTTACCGATTCAAGGCAAGGGAGCGGAACATAGGGTGGCGTATTGATTATTTTTTTGTTACAAAAGATATTATCGATAACGGATGGGTTAAAGATGCTTTTATCGATAATGATATTTTTGGCTCAGACCATTGTCCCATTGGACTGGTTATCGAAATATGAGCCCAGCTTTGATATACCGCATCACGCTGTCGCCAAAATGGTTAAGACGAATCGGCGATTCAATGCGGGAAGCTTAAATTTATGAGATTTCCACTATATGACCCAAGTGCATGGTTTGAACGTCGCTCGCGGTATCACGGAGGATGCGAAGACACAGTTCGAAGTCCTCCTTCTGCTAATTCCTGATCTGGGTGGTGTCAGGTAACCGGTATTTCTACCACGACGAAACATAAAAGGAAAAATATGTCAGACGGGAAAATTGAAAAATTGGCCGTATTAATAGATGCAGACAACGCCCAGCCTTCTATTGTTGACGGACTACTATCGGAAATTGCAAAGTATGGGATAGCTAATGTAAAAAGGATTTACGGTGACTGGACGCTGTCAGGCCTTAAAGGGTGGAAGGAAGTTCTTTTACAGTATTCAATACAGCCCATACAGCAATTTGGGTATACTTCAGGGAAAAATGCAACCGACAGTGCATTGATAATTGACGCAATGGATTTACTTTACACAGGCAAATTCAATGGTTTTTGCATCGTATCCAGCGATAGTGATTTCACTAAGTTAGCGTCAAGGATAAGGGAAGCCGGTCTTTTTGTATATGGATTCGGGGAGAAAAAATCCCCAAAAGCATTCGTTTCTGCGTGTGATAAGTTTGTTTTCACTGAAGTGCTGCGCTCCAAAGATGATTATAGTGAAAAAATAAGACGCAAGACAACCAGCGAACTTAAGAAAGACACGAAACTTGTTAATTTATTAAGAAACGCTGTTGAAGCATCTTCGGACGATTCTGGTTGGGCTCATCTCGCATCTGTGGGTAGTAACATAGCCAAGCAGGCACCAGAATTTGATCCGCGAAACTATGGTTACAAAAAGTTGGGGGAACTTGCATCAGCAACAAAGCTATTCCAAATCGAAGAAAGAGCTATTGGCGATGGACCCTCAAAAGCAATTTATTTAAAAGACAAAAGAAAAAAATAAAGAAAAATTTCTAACAAAGCAGATGGAGTGTACCCAGAGAATCCTGTTGGCCGAGAGGGTGGCCGTACATCCTTAAGTGCTGGCACAGCCTCGAAATGAGCTTATTGTAGTCGGCGAGTGTTTTAACGCTTACGAAGGCAACATGAAGGAAACGCAGACTTTTTGCAGAGCTTGCTCTGAGCATTGAGCAATGGTAAGATTTTGTGAGGCTCATGTCCGAGGTCTCTTCCACCGATTGGCTGGGTGGATTGAACGCCGTTTATATTCATTTTTAGCCAAGCGTTAGCTCGGAATGCAATATGACGTCCTTATCCTTCGCGCCGATTGATTAATTTTTTTATTAAAATCAATCAAAGCAAATTTTTATAATCTTTATTTTTTGACAACCGGTGGCGGGATATCGACCATACCCTCGTGTCAAAAAGATTTATAAGGGTTGCACCAATGTTTTCCATAACCGAAATCATTGAAATTGCCGTTCAGTTGGAAAAGAACGGTGAAAAAGTTTATCGCGAAGCCATCGGCCAATCCAAAAATATTGAGATGGATGATTTGCTGCTTGGGATTGCAGAAGAAGAGCTGGAGCATAT
>CAZKDT010000370.1:0-2874 GCA_964551515.1 uncultured Desulfobacteraceae bacterium
GCTATCGAGCAATTTGCGAGCGGACATGGCTTGCGGAAACCATTTACGCGGCTCTGTTATATCCGGAACGTCTAAAACATATAGAAAAAATCTTTTATAAACAGACTGCCGGTAAATCTTTGCTGCGGGGAATTCTTTTTGAAGATTTAACCAAACAAATTCAAAAGGTTTCAGAGACTTTTATACACACCATTGACTGGGAAACATATGGGTTGGCGGGTTTTTCCATATGCCTTTGCCAGTTAACTGCGTCACTCTATTTCATCAGGCAAATCAAAAGGCAATTCCCGAATCTTTTTATTGTTGTGGGCGGGTCCATGTTTACCGGTGATACCACAGGTCACCTGTTTAAAATATTTCCCGAAATTGATGTGGCCGTCAACGGTGAAGGCGAACTTCCCCTGAGCCGATTGATTGATTATCTCAAAGATCCGCGGTGTAAAGTGATGCCTCCGGTTAAGGGAATTATCACACCGAAATCCGCTGAGAAAAAAACACCGGCTGATTTTCATCAGATGAATGAGTTGTCCGCTCTTTTTCCCCCGGATTACGACGACTATTTTGAATTGCTGCAATCATTCGAACCGGAAAAAACCTTTTTCCCAACACTTCCCATGGAAATCTCAAGAGGTTGCTGGTGGCAGCGCAAACAAGAAAGCGGCAAATCTACAGGATGTGCCTTTTGTAATCTCAACCTCCAGTGGGACGGTTACCGATCAAAAAAACCTGCTCAGGTGGTTTCGGAAATTGATCATCTCACCACGAAATACAGAACACTTTCCGTAGCCTTTATGGACAACCTTCTCCCTTTGAAAACATCACGGGATATTTTTAATCGCATAGCAAAACTGGGAAAGGATTTTCGCCTGTTCGGAGAACTCAGGGCCACCACTCCGGAACGTTTACTGAAAGTCATGCAGGCCGCTGGAATGCAAGAGGTCCAAATCGGTATAGAAGCACTAAGCACACGGCTCCTTAAGAAACTTAATAAGGGAACCACGACCATCCAAAATATTGAAATCATGAAACAGTGCGAAATGACGGGCATTACAAATTCATCAAATCTAATACTCTATTTCCCGGGTAGCGACCAGAAGGATGTGGACGAAACGCTTCGGAATCTTGATTTTGTTCTGTGCTTTCGTCCCTTAAAGATGGTTAATTTTTGGCTCGGGCTGGGGAGCCCAGTATGGCAAAACCCTGAAAGCTTTGGACTTAAATCTGTTTTCAACCACCGTAATTATGCGCATATATTTCCACCGGACGTTTTTAAAGCCATGCGGTTTACCATTCAGTCCTATCGAGGGAACCTCGGGCTTCAGAAAAAACTCTGGCGGCCGGTCAAAAAAAAGTTGAACACCTGGGAAAAATCCTATGACGAACTCCATAAGGGTCCAAGACATGAGAACATCTTAAGCTTTCGCGATGGCAGAAATTTTATAATCATACGCCAGAAAAGACTCAACGGGCAACCCCTGACCCACCGCCTGGAGGGGACGTCCCGGGCAATCTATGTTTTTTGCTTACGACACCGGTCGTTTAAAAAAATCCTTGTCCGTTTCCCGTCTGTGGCTTCAGACATAATCAAGACTTTTTTAAAGATGATGGTTGACAAAAAACTGATGTTCCAAGAAAACGACAATTATCTTAGCTTGGCCGTGCCTGCCAAGCAGAAATTTTATAAACAGTAACCAAAGAACGTTTTCATTTCATGTCATAATTTTAAGTTTGGAAACACTACAAAAATATGTTACTGGGGCCAAGGAAGCATCGTACACGTTTGTTTGAATACTTGAGAGAACGGGATTTTTTTGTTAAATTGATTCATTAACATACCAGACACTTTTGAGGTGTTACATATTAATGAACTCGTAAAAAGTCAAAATTGAGACGGCAAAGTAAAAGATTCAAGCTCCCCCGCCAAAAATAGGCGGGATAAAAAGGCGTCGCGAATTTTGTGTAATGTGGCGTACTTATGTACGCTGCAGTGAACGCGAAATGAAGCGCAACACAGAAATTGGACTTTTTACGAAGCCGTCACATATTAATGAGATAATAAGGAGAGATTTATGGGTTTTATGGGAAAGGTAATCGGAGGAACAATAGGATTTGCCATGGCCGGCCCCCTGGGTGCAATTGCCGGCGCTGCGCTCGGCCATGCTTTTGACACCGGCAATCAAAATTATTCCCCAACTCAAAGCGCCCGTCTTTCAGCCAGTGAAGAAGCCCAGTTTACTTTTTTCGTTGCGGCATTTTCCATGCTCGCAAAGCTTGCCAAGGTGGACGGCCGAATATCAAAAGAAGAAATAGATGCCGTTGAAAATTTCATGGTGTATGATTTAAACTTAAACCCTGAGAGCAAGAGGCTGGCCACAAACATTTTTCATACTGCCATTGATTCTCCGGATAACTTTAATTCTTTTGCCAACCAGTTTTACAACCAGTTTCGATCCCAGTACCAGATGCTTGACCTTATGATAGATATATTACTCAGAGTGTCTGTAGCTGACGGAACGTTGAGTCACAGTGAAGAAAAGCTTATCCTGTCCGCTGTGAGGATATTTAATTTCAACGATGAAAAATACAGGAAACTAAAATCAAAATATATCCAGAATGTTGATAAATATTATGCTGTCCTTGGATGTGATAGAAACGATTCAAATGAGCATATAAAGAAACAGTATCGAAAGCTTGTATCTGATTATCATCCTGATAAGATCGCATCAAAGGGGTTGCCTGAGGAATTTGCAAAATTTGCCAGTGATAAATTTCGTGAAATCCAGTCAGCCTATGAAGAGATTAAAAAAGAAAAAGGTATCAAGTAGTGTCCATCCATAAATGAGGATTTTTGTTCAAGATCAAGCCTCCGGCCCC
>CAZKDT010000371.1:0-2867 GCA_964551515.1 uncultured Desulfobacteraceae bacterium
CGGTCTCCAAGAGAAACACGCCGTCGCTACGCTGTACCAAAATCAAATGCGTTTGCCCTGAATGGTTCGGAGTAAGATATTGACATTGGACACATATATGTTATATTATAATTGTTTTGGCGATAACTCAAGAAATAAAAGGAGAATATTTATGGGCCAGTTAACGATCTATATAGATAATGAGACTGAAAAAAAGATGACTAACATGGTAAAAAAAAGCGGGGTGTCCAAAAGCAAATGGGTCGCTGAATTAATCCGGGGAAAAATCGCCAACTCGTGGCCGGATAGCGTGATTCAGTTGGCCGGTGCCTGGAAGGATATGCCAACTGCAGAAGCTATCAGGAAAAACATGGGTCGCGATTCAGACAGGGAGAAAATATAATGTACGTTTTGGATACAAACACCCTGATCTATTTTTTTAAAGGGATGGGGAACGTTTCAAAACATCTGCTGAAAGTACCGCCAAAGGAGATTGCTGTTCCAACAATTGTGCTGTTTGAGTTGGAGGTCGGTATCGCTAAATCAACATCGCCGGCAAAACGACAAAAACAACTGCAGGATTTAATTAATGCTGTCAATATATTTCCTTTCGGCTATAAGGAGGCCGGCTATGCTGCGACAATCCGGGTAAAGCTTGAGAAAAAGGGGTTGGTGATCGGACCCTACGATATTCTCATCGCGGCAGTTGCTTTATCTAAAAAAAGCACTCTTGTTACACACAACATAGCCGAATTTGAAAGAGTGGCTGGTTTAGAGATTATAGACTGGTACTAGTCGAAATGCCTAAATTGCATATCGCGAATCAAAATTCCTAACATATGAACTTCTCTTTAATCATAGACCGAACAACCCCTCGTACCTGCCAGCATTCTTTCGCAAAGCGCCAGCCCAATAAAACCATTAGCTCCTGTCACAAGTATTTTTATTTTAGGAAGGAATAATCTGATCGAATGGTCAAAATTGAGGACTATTGACAGCCTGATAATAGCTTCAGGTTTAGAGCAAGATGTAGAATTAGAAGATCGTACTGGGGTAAGATGCGGATTTCAGGTACCATTTTGCCGTCTCTCTCAGTCCCTGCTCCATCGAAAAAGGCGCCTGCCAATCCAACTCACGGCGAATTTTTGAACAATCAATCGTCAATGAGCGGAGAAGTCTATCCATCGCAACAGATTTCCCCGTAATGATCCCTGCCATTTTTAGCATAACAGGTGGGAAAGGAAAAAGTCTTGCCGGTCTTCCCAATGCAGAATTTATGTGCCGGATCAGCTCCGGTGTTGAAACATCTTCGCCGTCACTCACCAGAAAGGTCTGTCCGGCTGCTCTGGGATGGTTAATACAGGTGACAATGGCGCTAAGCAAGTTTCCCAAAAAAATCAAACTTCGTCGATTGTTGATACTTGCCAGGGGAAGTGGGATGCTGCGATCTAATATTTTAAGAAGATGTAAAAAGTTTGCTTTAACCCAAGGCCCATAGACCAGAGGCGGTCTGAGAACAACCATTTCCATACCGGTTTGGTCGGAAATTTCATATAATATCTGTTCCGCTTCCCATTTACTTATACCATAAGGATCAATGGGTTCAGGATCATCTTTTTCTGCATATGGGCCAGCCTTCCCTTCTCCGTTAACTTTAACCGTGCTTAAATATACGAAACGTTTTACCCCGGAAGCTGATGCTGTCTGGGCAAGACGTTCTGTGCCTGCTGTGTTAACATAACGATATGCGGCAAGAGAATCTTCTGAAAGACCATTTATTACATGAGCCTGCGCTGCCAGATGGACAACGGTATGAACACCAAATAAGATTTTTGACCAATCCGTCCGGGGGGTGATTTCCTCTATGGGTATAACATCAACCCCGAAAGGGAGATTGTTCCGATAGGTTGATCGCCTCATGATTCCTCGAACGTACCAATTTCCGGCCAGCATTTTCCTGCATAACTCCCGGCCAATAAAACCGGCTGCTCCGGTAACAAGGACAATCTTTTTCAAAATAGTTGATATCCCCACTTATTAAAATATTGAAAAGCGCTTTTCATAAATACGATCATCCATTTTAGTTCTTTATGAGCAGCTCTATCCCATTGATGAGTAACCACTGCATCCGGATAATAGACAGTTCGATGAGTCTTCTGAGCCCTCCGGCACAAGTCGACGTCTTCAAAATAAAGAAAAAACCGTTCATCAAAGCCAGATACCGCCTTGATTAAATCCGTTCTGCAAAACATGAACGCACCAGAAACAAAAGAAACATCTATAATCGAATCGTACCCTACATCACGCATTTCATAGTATGTTAATCGCTTTTCAAACAAATGTTTGAAAGGAACTGGTAAAAATCGACGCAAGAATAGATCCGACACAGTTGGATAACGCTTATTCAGATACTGTAATGTTCCATCCTCGTTTAGTATCTTTGGTGTGACAATCCCAATGTTCGAGTTATGCTCCATAAATTGCAAGAGAAGAAAAAGAGCCTCCGGCGTCAAGATTACATCAGAGTTCATAAGAACAACATACTTTCCTTTTGCGATGGCAAGGTTTTGATTATGGTTTGCGCCATAACCTAACCTTGATTTATTCTTTCTTGCAAAAATTCCAGGATAATTCCTTTTTATGAACTCTAAAGTGGAATCGTCAGAACAGTTATCAATTAAAAGTATTTCAGCAGTAATATCTCTCAATGCCAAAAACAAAGAGGGAAGCAGAAATTCCAAATCTTTTTTGCTATTATGAGATATTAAAGATATGGTTAGATCCATACAAACCCAAATACCGATTCTACTTCTTTTTCAATAGCTTACTTTGAAAAATTGTAACTTCTCAATAAGTTCTGGTGTATCAAATGGTGATATTGAGCCGAA
>CAZKDT010000372.1:0-2858 GCA_964551515.1 uncultured Desulfobacteraceae bacterium
CTTTCCGCTTCAATGTTTTCTCCAATCCATTCAACAACAGACCTCAATGTGTTATCATCGACACAACTTTTTATAGACCTCAAGGTCCTTCCAGATCCATGTAATTACTATTGGTCACCTCGTTTCCCCCTTAACCCTGATACCCGAACCCTGACACCTGACACCTATAAAAAGGGTTTCGGAGCCACGATTTGTCAATAGACAAGGATCAGCGTTTACCAACGGCCTTGATTTACACCCAAAGTGGCCCAGGTTATGTTTTAGTCCAAATGATATTTTTTCCGTTTGCGCCACAAAGTTGCCGGGTCGATACTCAGAACACGAGCGGCCTCTTCGATTGATGATGTGTGCAACAATACATTCTTAATATGATTTTTTTCAACTTTTGCCAGAGACTGAATGTTTAAAGTGCCACGGGGTTCAGAATTATAGTTTGCGATGTGAGCCGGAAGATCTTGCAGGTCCAACTGGTCCTTATGCGAGAGAATGGCGCCCCGTTCAATGACGTTGACCAGTTCACGGACATTTCCGGGCCAGGGATAAGACTGTAACGCTTCTACGGCCAGTTCTGTTATTCCTTTAATTATCTTATTGTTCGCCCTGGTGAATTTTTCAAGATAATGCTCAGCGATAAGAAGAATATCCTCGGGGCGTTCTCGAAGGGGAGGTAAGAACAATTCAATTACGTTGAGTCTGAAGAAAAGATCCCGTCGAAACATATTCTCCCTGACCAGTTCCTCCAAATCCCTGTTCGTCGCTGCCACAACGCGAACATCCACCCGAATCATTTGAGTATCTCCCAGCCTTTCAAATTCCTTGTACTGTAAAAAATGCAACAATTTTGCCTGAACTGCCGGAGACATTTCCGATACCTCATCCAAAAATACGGTTCCGGTGTCCGTCAATTCCAGTTTACCTTTTTTACTACGCACAGCGCCGGTAAACGCACCTTTAACATGGCCAAAGAGGTCGCTTTCTAATAAGTTTTCCTGCAGCGCTGTGCAATTCACAGTGATAAAGGGTCCTGAGTGTCGTGAACTCCAGGCATGAATCAAACTCGCCAGAACTCCCTTACCGGTCCCGCTTTCCCCGCTGATCAGGATGCCGGCGTCGGCATCCGCCACCTGCCGGGCCATCTTTAGTATTTTGTGAACATTCCGGCTCCGGGTAATAAAATCTCCTTGTCTGACAATTCCCTTGAGCTGGTCTTTTAGTGTTTCAACTTCCGACTCCAAACCGTTTACTTTGGCAATCATTTTCAGGTGGTGCGTAATCTGCTCGGGTGTAAACGGTTTTGGCAGGTAATCGAAAGCCCCCATCTTGATCGCCTTCACAGCGGTATCGATGGTAGCGTATGCGGTAATAATGATAACATACGTCTTAAGCCCGAAAGCGGCGATTTTATTGAGTACCTGGAGTCCGTCTATGTCCGGAAGCTTTAGATCCAGAAACACGATTCCAGGTTTTTCCCGTTCGAACCGTTCAAGCCCTTTCTTGCCGTTCTCCGCCAACAGAACCGTTATTCCAGCATTTTCCAGATGGATCTGTAGGGTGGTTAAAATGTTGTGGTCGTCATCAATCAGGAGTACTTTTTTCATTGAATTCCTCACTGCCCACAGGCACCCAGAATGTAAAGGTCGTTCCCTGGTTTACCTCGCTCTCTACGGTAATGTCCCCGCCATGCTGTTCGATGATTTCTTTGACGATAGCCAGTCCCAATCCGATAGCGCCGCTTTTTTCCCGTTCAGAAAACTGGGTAAAACGGTCAAATATTTTTGGCAAGTATTTTTTTTCAATGCCGGTCCCCGTGTCAATACACCGGAAATAAAGTCTGCTTCCATGTTTATCCACCTTCAGAGTAACTCTTCCGCCCTGATCCGTATATCGGATTGCATTTCCTATAAGGTTCGTGATGACCCATGGAAATCGAAGAGAGTCGATGGCAATGAAAGGAAGTTCCGGTTCGATGTCTATTTTCAAATGGATTTTTCTTTCTTCAGCCTGATTTTTAATCGGCCTAAGACATTCATGAATGACTTTCCCTATGTCTAACCGTTCTTTGGCACGAGGTCTAAGCCAGCCTTCAAGTTTTGCAATGTCAACAAGTTCATTGATCAATGCTGATAACCTGAAGCAATCTTCTCTTGCCGTTTTCAGTAACTTCAGTTTTTTTTCTTTTGACAAACGGTTTGCTTTTTCACTGAGGACCCCTACACTCATGGAAAGCGATGTCATGGGCGTTTTAAGCTGGTGGGAAAGGTCGGCTATAAAGTGGGCTTTGGCTTCTTCAGCCTGACGAACCTTTAGCTTTTCGGCCGTAAGCTTATCCGCTGTCAGTTGATCGTAGATCTCAAGTCTTTCAAACAGTCTGTTGAATTCCGATGTTAAAAATCCGATCTCATCATGTGACGTGATCTGAATTTGAGGATACGCTCCTTTGCCTTCCTTGATCTTGGCAAGGCTCCGGGCTAATTTTGTCAGCGGTCGGGAAACTTTTGATGAAAGGATATAGCTGAAAATAATGGTAAAAAGCATTGCCGCCAAAAGCAGGCCCATGGAATACCGTAAAGCTTTTGTTGCGATGAATTTGGTTTGTTGCTCGGCCGTCTCCATTGCTTTTTCATTGATTAAAACCAGATAATTAAGATCGGAAATAAAGGAAGCGGTTAGAGAAAGAAATTCATAGAATTGCTTATTAACTCCGATAGAGTTTTTACGGTTTTCCATAAAACCGGAAAATAATGGGTTATATTTTTTGTAAGTTTCAGTTAACTTGTCAATGATCTCTTTTTCACCCGCCTCGGTAATGTTATCTCTGCAGATCGTGAGCAAAGATGGAATGTTTCGGTTTAACATAA
>CAZKDT010000373.1:0-2824 GCA_964551515.1 uncultured Desulfobacteraceae bacterium
TAAAATTTCGCTATATAACAGATGGAAGTGTGATGAAAAAGGTGAAAGTAGTCATGAAAAAAACCGAAATAGAAGAATTATAAAAATGCATCTGTATCCATTAAAATGCATAATAAATCAGGTAGATAAAATATTTTCCCATTTTGTTTACGATCAAATAGGGTATTATTTTTGTTCCATAGCCGGGCGTCATTATCATTTTGAGTATCGAATTTTGACCAAGGAAAAAATTAGCGGCCTGTTGGAACTGGTCAGCTATAATTTCAAAATCAAAAAGGGTGTACTGCAAAAAAGCTCAATTACCAAACTTCCCAAAATTTCAAAAGAACAATTGGAAGAAATTGTTCAAAATGTTAGGATGAAGACCAATACCGGTCCTGATGAGTTTGAGGAACTGGATCTTTCCGGGTTTTCGACAATAGATGAACAAATCGAATTTCTAAAACGTCGGGATAGGGTAGACACAATGTATATTACGTAGAAAAATTCATTATTAAATTGACAGGGAATGGAGTGTGTTATGAAAGAATTCACCCACCTCGATAAAGAGGGGCGTGTTCGGATGGTAGATGTATCGGGTAAGGAACCGACTCTGCGTGTCGCCGTGGCCCAGGGAGTTGTCTTTATGGGCCAGGAAGCATTTGAAAAGATAGTCAATCACACGGCAAAAAAGGGGAATGTTCTTGAGACGGCAAGAATCGCCGGTATCATGGCCGCAAAAAAGACTTGGGATCTTATTCCCATGTGTCATCCGTTAAACATAACCCATGTTGCCGTGGATTTTTTCCCGGATAAAGCAAAAAATTCCATCACAATTCAAGCCGCTGTTCGCGCTATGGATCAGACCGGTATTGAAATGGAAGCCCTGACAGCAGTTTCTGTATCCGGATTAACCCTGTATGATATGTGCAAGTCTTATGATCGTACCATGACTATTTCTGATATATGCCTTCTTGAAAAATCAGGGGGAAAAAGCGGTTTGTTTGTGAAAAGTGCAGGTGAGTGATGTCAAAATATTCTTTCGCCGGTCTGGTTTCGTGGTTCGGCAGTGTATTGATACTACTTTTTCAATCCATATCTTCATAATGGGCACGGAAGGAAAAATGGCTTTCAAAAGTTTAACTCTTGTTAATGTTATCGGCCAGGAATATTTTAACTGGATCAATAGCCTTTTATGGGTCAGCATTCAAAAAGCAGTAAGTTATATTGTTACCATGCCTTTATTTGTCTTGTTGTTTTGTATTGGCATCTTATTTTTTTTTAATATACATGTTTTCATCTAAATTATAAATGATGGCTTCGTAAAAAGTCCAACTTCTGCGTTGCGCTGCATTCCTCGTCACTGCAACGTACTAAAAGTACGTCTCATTCCTCGGAAGTTGCGAGCCTTGAATTTGGAGCTTTTTACTTTGCCATCAAAATCTGACTTTTACGAGACCGTCATAAAGGAATCCTTTGGTTATTAAAAGATACATCTCATTTATTTTCTTATCCGTGTTATTATCTCTTATTTTCGCAGGATGCGCGTTATTTAAAAAAGGACCGCCCAAGATCAGGGAAACTGGACTCATACGAATAGATTCGTCAGAATATCCTGATTTTGCTGATGATTTGGCCTATGACGGTCTGGAACATGCCATTCTGCAAAGCATATTGTACCTAAATAAAGTCCCGGCTGACAGAAAGTTTAGGCTTGATGAAGATGTTTTTGATGCCGGCCACATGATAAGATCTATGGAGCACTTTCTGGATTTTATTCAAACCAAACCATCAATACAGGATCTGAAAAAATATATTCATTCAAACTACCTGGTTTACAGGTCTTTGGGCAGCAGCAACCCGGGACAGGTTTTTTTTACAGGATATTACGAACCTTCTTTGGAAGGTAGCCTGGAAAAAACTACTGAGTACCAATTTCCCATTTATGCCCGCCCCAGCGATTTGACTACGATTAATCTTTCTTTGTTTCTGCCGGAATTGAAGGGGAAAAAAATCACTGGCAGGTATACCGGCCAAACGGTTGTGCCCTACTATGACCGCAAGGACATAGAATATAAGGGAGCTCTCAACGGTAAGACCACAGAAATTGCCTGGCTTAAAGACCGAATTGACCTGTTTTTTTTGCAAATCCAGGGTTCCGGGAAAATTTATCTTAATAACGACGATATCCTTCACGTTCATTATCATGCCACAAACGGCCGACCGTATCGAAGCATCGGCAAGCTGCTTATCGACACCGGTAAAATACCTCGTGAGGAGATGTCTATGCAAAAAATTCGTGCTTATTTACAGGACCACCCTGATGAGATTGATACCGTTTTAACCCATAATCCAAGTTATGTATTTTTTAAAATCGAAGAAGATGGTCCCATAGGCTACCTGGAAGTCAAATTGACGCCGGGCCGATCAATCGCCTTGGACAGGTCTCTGTTTCCTCGGGCCGGCCTGGCTTTTATCGAAACCCATAAGCCCTTAATAAATGGTAACGGGAAAATCCATAAATGGGCGCCTTTTTCTCGATTTGTACTGAATCAGGATACCGGCGGGGCAATCAATGGGCCCGGGCGGGCGGATCTGTTCTGGGGTGACGGAACATACGCGGAAATAGCCGCCGGTCATATGCAACATAACGGCACACTCTATTTTCTTGTCTTAAAACCAGATCTGCTCCAATAGCTATTATACAGATCTCGTAACATCATTGAAAAACAGGTCTTTTTTTTCGGACATTATCGGGCGTGGTGAAGCCTTCTCGAAGCATAAGTTTCAGGTGGGGTTATGAAAATCGCTGTGTATACAGATGGAATTTTAATCCCATTTTTGT
>CAZKDT010000374.1:0-2823 GCA_964551515.1 uncultured Desulfobacteraceae bacterium
CCCAACCATCCTATGCCAATCAGCACCGGACCGATAAATCCCTTAACAAGAAATGCCCCAGCCGTAAATAAACCCGCAGGGAGACAGTACCAGCGCCGGTCTGCAATATATACCTCGGCAAAACACCAAATCGCACCGGTTACAAAAAAGACGAGGGAGGGGTCAACCCTAATCCGATGAAAGTTATTAATAAAACCGGGCATGGTTGCCAGAATAATGGCTGCCGGCAGGGCAAGCGTCATCCCGCCGAGACGCCTTGCCAGAAGAAACGTAACTGCCAGCGTTCCCATGGCCATAAGCGCCGATAACAGCCTGATAGCCCCGGTATTTCCGATGGTTGTGCCAAGGATGCGTGTTAGCCCTGCCGCTAAGGCAAAATGCAGCGGCGGCTTTTCTATGAACGGCTCACCGGCCAGATAAGGGATAATGAAGTTGCCGTTTCGGCTCATTTCCAGGGATATGGCAGCGACTCTTGGCTCGTCGGAATTCCATAGATCGTGATTAAATATGCCCATAAAGCATACGACTATGACCGCAAGAAATAAAACCGTATGATGTATGTTTACGTTATTCAAAGCCTTTTATTAATTCCCGAGTTGACTGAGAATTTTTAATGAAAATTCTTTACCTTTTTTGGGTAATCGAACTCCCGAAGACCCGGGATTAGGACTGCCACAAAAAGTAGCGGCAGATAGCTGCGATAGCGAAATAACCGGTTGTCAGTCTTTGCAGAATCTTCATCCAATGTCATTCTCATACCTTCTTTTGCCCGCATCAATAGTGCTTACAGCCTTGCCATTAAATAGTTTCAATATCTTTGGAAGCTTTTGATATCGAACATCATGGTAAATGTTGTTTTCTTAACCGATGAAGATGACAGGAACATTAAAAAAAAATTATTTTTTTTTAACTTTAAAAATTATTTTTCCGGCATGTATTATTATCAAAGCTACGCCTAAAATCGACAAGTGGCTGTGTGCGTTAGCATACAGGTCCGGATGTCTCATCATAAGGAAAGTGTATCAATGACAGGTGAAAAGGTTTTCGTAGGTCACACAACAGTTAAGCATTCCGATGACAATGTATCTTATTTAAATCGTTTTCTTTTGTTGCTTTTTGCCTTGACTGTCGGGCTCAGCTCCATTGCAGGCAGCACATTTTCAGGACACGATGAATCGCGAGTTGCCGGAATAGCCTGGGAGATGGTTATAGAGAAAAACTATGTCGTTCCCCGCCTAAATGGAAATCCCTTTTTGGAATATCCCTCTCTCGGATACATACCTGCTGTAATGCTTTTCAAGCTCACCGGGATAAAGTCACCTTTTGTTGCACATCTTTCGTCCGTATTGATGGGTATGGGCACTGTATTCATAACCTTTCTTTTAGGAAGATCCCTTGGCGGAGAAAAAACCGGGCTTATCGCGGCGTTATTTCTGCAGGCAACTTTTGGATTTATTAATTTAAACTCAAATATTAGGGTGGATGCATCTCTTTTATTCTGGATTACGTTGAGTCTATATGGTTTTGTAGCCGGATATCATGTTGAGAAAAAGCCGTTTCTATATTTTATCCTTTTTTATCTTGGAATGGCCGGCGCTTTTTTAACCAAAGGTCTTATCGGTATTGGCCTGCCTGCTGCAATCGTAGCGGGGGTTATTTTATGCGAGAGAGATTTTTCGCTTTTATTAAAGTTGCGTCCCTGGTGGGGAATTCCGATTTTTGCTTTGCCTGTTCTTGGATGGACTTTTTGCCTGTATCGAGCAGAAGGACTTGAGTTTCTTTACGAAGTCTGGAAACAGAGCCTGTGGCGTTTTTTCTCCTCCTCTACCGCTCATGCTCATTCTTCATTCTATTATGTGGCGCCTATTTTTTATCTGTTGTTTCCGTTGACACTTTTCCTTCCCATTGTTTTGTGGCGTAAATTTCTGTCTTTTCCCGGAAAAGGAGAAGGGGGGTATTTGTCAAATGACCTGCTTCCCAAAATTTGGTTTGTGGCCGTTTTTATAGTTCTATCCATAGCCTCAGCCAAGCGCAATGTTTATCTTGGACCTATTTATCCATCATTTGCTTTAATGGCCGCTTTATGGTGGAAGCAGACGGCAACTATGGGAAAAATTCCGTGGCCGGAAAAGATTGTTTTGCAATTTCTTCCATACCTGGGATTTATTTGTCTTATTACATGTATCGTTGTCGCCTTTGTTAAGAGTCATTTTATCCTTGGTATGAGTTTGATTGGCTTAGCTTTACTTTTTGGAATATTTTTCTTTTTCTCTACGAAAAAGTTCAGTATACGGCGACATGCCATGGTGTTTTTTCTTTCATGCTACGCGATATCCATCTTGGTGATCTATCATTCCGTTATTTGTCCGAATATTTACTCCGGTTCTGTTCAGCCTTTTTTCGACGGATTTAAGCCAGAGTGGGAACAGAAAGAAATAATTCTCTATTCTCCCGCAGAAATTGTCCAAGGCGCAGCATATTTTCACTTTAACCGGGAAGTGCCTATGGTATGGTCAAAAAAAGAGCTGAAATTCAAAATATTAGAAAATCCGAAACTGCTTATCATCGCATATGATATTGATCCGGCTTTATTTAATGAAGGTGTTTATCCTCAGAAGCTTGAAATTTTACACCAAAGAAATTTAAAGCGTCATAAGATTATGCTTTTGTCCGTAATTCATTCTGTAGTTGAAAAGTAGATGTATTTCATGGACAGGAATAGTAAAATTAGGGAAATTGCAGATATAGTTAATACAGACCTCGTCATTCAGCTTGAAAAAATAATCGTGAATCCTTAATTTTTGGGGGATTGCATGAAAATTG
>CAZKDT010000375.1:0-2796 GCA_964551515.1 uncultured Desulfobacteraceae bacterium
ACCCATGACACCTCATATCTTCACACGAAAAGTGCTTATAATTTATTTTTTAGATTATATATTTTAAGGCCTTGGAAAAACTTTAAAAATTTGTTAGCTACTAAAAAATAGAAATTTATCAAACTTGCTTTATAATTACAAGAAAAATGTCAAGTCATAAAATCTCTTCGCTATTTTGTACAATCTCACTTGCAGCGGTGCAGTTCGATTCAAAAAGGGAATTTTTATACTATTTTTTGAATTAAGCTGTTTTTAATAAGATTTTTCATGACCATATCATGCAATTTCGGTCTGAAGCCTTTTATTTTTTTATTATTGCGCGATGGATGTACACGGTTGGTTAATAATATAATAATAACTCTGTGGTCAAGATCCATCCAGAAAGATGTGCCCGTGAAGCCGAGGTGCCCCACACTTTTCTTTGAAAAATACAGGCCGCAACTCGGATCGACTGAAGATGGGGTATCAAATCCAAGAACCCGACCGGTACGTCCCTGCCGTTTAAAAAACATTTGAATTAAATCGCTATCAAATACACCCGTCGAAGGGGACCCCAGGTATGTGGCCATAAGCTCGAACAAAAGAGAAAAAACATCTTGAGCCGTCCCAAAAAGCCCGGCATGCCCCTCGATAGAACCCACCACATAGGCGTTCTCATCATGGACTGTGCCCTCCAAAAGGATGTTCCGCCACGAACAGAGCTCGGTAGCAGCAAATTTTGTCTGATGGAGCTTTAAATCAAAATCCACAAAAAACAGGTTTTTAAGACCCAGTGGATTGTATATCTCTTCCCTAACAAAACGGTCCAATCGATTTCCTGACACCTGTTCTATAACCCAGCACAAAATCATGAATCCTATATCGCTATACAGCACCTGTTTTCCGGGGGAATTTATAAGTGTTTCTTTCACCAAAAGCTCTCTTAACGAATTTTTTCTTTTATTTGGCTCAAGATTGCACAAGAACTTGTAATAGGGTCGATAATCCGGAAGACCCGCATTATGATAAAGCAGGTTTTCTATACTTATCCTTCCCTTGTCCTTACTATTAAATTTGGGCAAAATCGATCCGAGATGTTGATCCAACTCCAGCTTCTGTTGCGAAATGAGCTTCATGATCGCCAGAGTGGTTGCAAGCGGTTTTGTAAGAGATGCCAGATCGAAAATCGTATCCCTTGTCATTTTACGACCAGAGAATATATTAGCATATCCGTAGGCTTCGAAAAAAATTGCAGAATCGGTAGTCGAGACCAGGAGCACTCCGCCCGGAAAAACATCATTAGAAACCGCTTCTTTCATTAAATTGTTTACCGATTCCATCTTTATATTCGTCATTTGTTATTTTGTCATTTACCTGCCCTGTGAAATTCCGTCAGTACCATTTCACTGGGATCGCTCTCATTTTTCATTCACCAAATTCTAATGAACCCGCAAAATATCCGATTTAGACGGTTGCTGCCTCATGAAAAGCCAGTATTTGCCGATCAGTGTCAAGATTTGCTGCAAGTCCAATTGGGATAGTTATATTGATCTTGCTGTGACCTATTTCAAAACCGGCTAAAATAGGAATGTTGAAATCTCTGAATATTTCCTGAACGATCGGCAATATCTCGTGGAGTTGTCCACATTCTTCAAAGGAACCGAGAACAAGGCCCTTAATCCCCTCAAAACATCCGGCAAGCTTCATCTGGGTCAGCATTCGATCGATTCGGTACGGCACCTCTCCCACATCCTCAATGATCAGGATCTTCCCGTTGAAACGTGGTACATAAGGAGTTCCAACAAGATGACACAAGGTGGTCAGGTTTCCGCCGGTCACAATCCCTGAAGACACGCCGGACTTGATGATAATGCCTTTTTTAGGAATCAATTCAAGTGCTTTATTGGATTTCAACGCCGTCATCATCGCCGCGATGGTCTCTTCAACAGCACTTGCCAGCGTAGTTACCACAGGTCCGTGAAAGGTAACCAGACCGCAACGGGTATTTAATACAGACAGTAGTACCGAAATATCGCTGAATCCCACAAAGATCTTCGGATTCTTTTTAATGGTTTCAAAATCGAGAAACCTAAGAATCCTCACGCTGCCATACCCACCACGGACACAAACAACAGCCCGGATGGCTGGATCAGCAAACAGCCGATTCACCTGATCCGCCCTTTGCACGTCGGTTCCGGCAAAGAATCCATGTTTTTGGAAAATACCCTTATCATAAAACGTTCGAAAGCCCATCGCTTCCAGAACAGCCTTTCCTCTCATAAACTTTTTCGGATTAAATAGGCCGGCAGGTGCAACAATGCCTACGGTATCGCCCTGCATGAGGCAAGGAGGTTTAACAGATTTTTTTTCTTTATTTTTCATATACTTTGTGTCAGATATTCCTTTATTCAGGCTCATCCCGGGTCAGGAGTAATCTGTCAAGTTTCCATCCATAAATAACCCTTTTCCGCAATCTCTGCGCCTGCCCTGTGAAATGCAGCGCATATTTCTCTGGGGTCAATCTGCGGAATTAATTGTGCGGCGTACCAATTGTACGTCTCCGCATAATTCCTTGATTTCCTTGACCTTGCGAAAAATTGCTCATTTCTGAATTGGAAACTTAATTTGTGCCCAATATAGATTTATGGATAGGAACTATCAAGTTTTTTTCATATCACATCAGAGCTTGACATGATAGGCTTAACTTGTTAATAAGACATTATGTCGGGGCGTGGCGCAGTCTGGAAGCGCACTTGAATGGGGTTCAAGGGGTCGGAGGTTCAAATCCTCTCGCCCCGACCAGTAATAGGAATAGGT
>CAZKDT010000376.1:0-2785 GCA_964551515.1 uncultured Desulfobacteraceae bacterium
TCAAAGCATACAGCACTGTAAGCAGCATAATACGCAGAGTTTCGAGTCTTAAAAAGTGTGACAAAAAACTTAAAAAACAGATAGATAACATAATTCTCAGTATTAATAAGGGTCAATAGTAGACTTGACCCCTTTCTTCTTAAAGCACACGGTGCTATTCATGTTTTTTTAACCAAATTCGCATTTTTTAAACCGTTAATAAAGTATAAAAACATGAATGAACAGGTTCTCAAAACCGCTCTCTTCAGACTTTTGGAGACCGGAGTGGACGGAATAATGACGGATTATCCCGTACTGGTGAGCAGCGTTCTAAATGAGTGGAAATCATCCCATTAAAGCCGTTTTAATGCGCCTTATGAGAATTGATCACAGAGAAGCTCACTATATCATTTTTCCAGGTTTACATAGATTTTTGAGAAGTTACAAGACAACAACCTTAAATGGATAAGGAGGTGCAAAAATGGCCAAATTAGTTGCTATTGGAGACAGTCTGACGCAGGGGTTTCAATCCCTGGCGATTCAAAAAACCAACCTATCGTATCCTGCGATGATTGCTGAGTGTTTGGGAATACCCATCCCTGATTTTCGAGTCCCGGATTTTATGGGTAAAGGCGGGCTCCCCTTTAACATAGAGTGGCTTTCCCGGGAACTGGAGATAAAATACGGAAAAGACATCAGTATATTTGAATGGCCATTCGCTACGGATCATATTATCGATCTGCTGGACGATGTTGAAGATTATTGGGAGCGTGGCAAAGGGGCTCAGCCGAAAAAAGACTCGTTCTATCATAATTTGGCTGTATGGGGTTTTGAGGTTGCCGATGCTTATGCTATCGATTCAGATATGTGCAAGGAAGCCATTACGAATTTCAAGGATGATTGGTTCCGGCCGCCTTCGGAGCCTCGGTTACGAACCGCATACAGGGTATTAAATCCTGCTCAACGGCCTGAACGAGCGAATGATACCCAGATAGAGGTGGCGAAACGAATCAAGGAGCAGGACGGCGAAATCGAGAACCTTATTGTATGGCTCGGGGCAAATAACTGTCTCGGTACGGTTGTAAGCTTAAAGATTGATGAGACAGGTGATGATTCGCCAGGTCCGTGCTCAAACAAGACACTCTGGACACCGGCCGCATTTAAAAAGGAATACAATGAACTCGCAGCTCAAATCCAGGGAATTGGGGCGAAAAATGTCTATGTGGCAACGGTACCCCATGTAACCATACCTCCAATTACCCGCGGTGTGATGAAAAACCGGAGCAAGCTGCCACAGAGCAGAAAATATTATGACTATTACACCCGTTTTTTTATTCGCGACAAAAACTTTGACCCTAAAAAGGATCCTTGTCTCACCGGAAGCGAAGCAGAGAAAATAGACACATACATTGATGAATTCAATGTCACCATTCGATCCCATGCCCAGGGAAATGGGTGGCATGTGGTTGATACGTGCAGTTTGCTCGACAAACTTGCCGTGAGAAGAAACCACGGAGAACCGACATATGACTTGCCGCCGGAATTGCAGGATCTTACGATCAGATTTTTTGAAATTGAGTCAAGCGGAAGGATCGAAAATGGCGGGCTCATCGCCCTGGACGGGGTGCATCCCACGACCTGCGGCTATGGCATCGTTGCACAAGAGTTTATAACGGTTATGCGTGCCCACAACCCGGAGATACGTGACATCAACTTTTCCGAGATTCGACGGAGGGATTCACTTGTTTCCAGACCTCCGCAGACACTTAATGATGTGTTCGCCATGCTCCAGACCCTTGAGAAATGGTTCCATATCTCTCGGATTCTGTAAAAGGTATTGGCAGGAGGGACAGCCTCAGGTTTCTAACTTTACAGGGGTATTCCGGCGTCTGTATTGAGAATTTGCATTTTTTAATGGGTGTATCGTTCAGCTCTTTCAAGGTAGTACTTCTGGCGATACTTCAGAAGTGCTATAATAATTTGTATTGATAAGGAATAAATAAAGCTGAACATTCAATTAATGCTTGTTGCTTAAATATAGGAGTTCTTTTGCAGTTATATGAGATGATATTTTGGTTGGCCTTGATTCTATGTGTAACAGCCTGCGTAGGTATTAGCGCAATTGGCCTAAGAAATAGCACATGGTTTGGAACATATAGATCGCCTTTATCCAATTTGAAGCCAGTCGATATCAAGATCGCAAAAGCTTCTGCGGTATTGTTTTCTGTTGGTGGACTTCTTTTTGTTATAGGTTTCTGGTTGAAGTAAAGTGAGAACCCCCTGTGTTGTTGTGGGTGTTCCCTAAAGCGCAATGTTGACTCGGTTTTGGGAATCATCCCCGCTTTTGCTCACGGTCAAACTACACCGAGAAAGTCTCCACCTCATACCTATCAATATTTTTGTTTTTTGTAACGATCATTAAACTATTAATAACCAGATAGGAAAAATACAAGACAGTATTAATAAGGGTTAAAAGCAGACCCCATTTTTTCTTTCCCCTTGAATTGGGAAAATATCGGTGCGGTGAGCAAATCCCTTGGTGCGGTTATTTAATTCCTGTTCATTCATTTACGCTTCAATTTTCAATTTTCAATCTACAATCTTCAATCCCTTTTAGTCCCTTCATAAGTCAGGTCATCTTTCGAACATTTAAAGACAAAACATAAATTACGATCTTGCCACCTCCTACTTTGTTGGGTATAAATGCAAATTGTCTGCTTTTGGTAAAGGCAAGGCTGAATGCCGGGGCAGACGCCAGGTATTGTTGGGAGTTTTGATCAACGATGAGGGCTACCCCTTTAAGTGG
>CAZKDT010000377.1:0-2677 GCA_964551515.1 uncultured Desulfobacteraceae bacterium
ACATGGAAGAGAGCAAGCTTTGCATTAATTTAATAAATAATGAATCATATTTATTGTTATAAGTCAATGCCAAATTTTAGCATGACCGAATAATTTTAACATGTTCTTAAAAAGTTACGTAAGCGGATCGTAAGTTCTCAATAAATTATGGAGCCAACGGATGATAAAATGTGAAAGGTTTGGCTGTTTGAGCATGTTAGTGAGCCTTAAGAAAAAACAGCAAATAAGATTTAACATCTGGGTAAAACGTATGATTCTATGCTATTATTTAAACCCGCTTTAACTCAGTCTTTATAAACTCTCATTAATTTTCATGCAAAATTCAGGTTATATGAACCGTTTTAGTCAGAAGAGAATCGCTTGAAATTTTTATTTTTGGAACCTTTTTTTGGCGGATCGCACAAAGATTTTGCCCAAGGCCTGGTGTCGCACTCACGACACAGAATCGACCTTATTACGCTCCCCTCCCGTTTCTGGAAGTGGCGAATGCGAGGGGCTGCCTTACACTTTGTAAAAAAAATCCCATCTCTTGAAGACTACAACGGATTAATCACCACGAACCTCATGAGCCTGTCGGACTTTAAAGCACTTTCCGGGTCGTCCCTTCCCCCCTCACTGGTCTATTTCCACGAAAACCAGCTCACATATCCGCTGGCACCCGGCGAGAGCATGGATTTTCAGTTTGGTTTCACCGACATCACCACAGCATTGGCCGCAGATCAGGTTCTTTTTAATTCTCATACCCATTTTAACGCTTTTTTCATGAAGCTTCCCGTTTTCTTAAATATGATGCCGGAATACCGTCCTAAATGGGCGATCGATGGAATACGCAAAAAAGCCGGTGTCCTCTACCCCGGATGTAATTTTCCTGTCGCAGACAGCTATTTGCCGTGCTTCCCGCCTAAAACCGATTTGCCGCCGCTAATCATCTGGAATCACCGATGGGAGTTTGATAAAAATCCCAAGGATTTCTTTGATGCTCTTGATGCTGTGCTGGATCGGGGTTTGAATTTCCGCCTCGCTCTTTTAGGGGAAAACTTTCAGATGGTCCCAAAAGAATTTATTGCGGCCAAGGAACGGTATCAAAACCGGGTTGTCTGGTATGGTTATGAAGCATCCGGAGAAAAATACCGTGAATGGCTTGTACAGGGAACAATAGTTATTAGCACGGCAAAACAGGAGAACTTCGGCATTTCTGTGATTGAAGCAATCCGCTACGGTTGTATCCCTCTTCTCCCTAACCGGCTCTCATACCCGGAAATTCTCCCAAAAGCTTTGCATGATGATTTTCTCTATCAAGACCAGAATGAGCTGGTTGAAAAACTCTGCTTTTTTATTTCAAATTATCCCATATTTCATGTAACATGCCAAAATCTTTCCAAATCCATGGCATATTTTGCATGGAAAAATCTTATTGATAAATATGATGCGGTATTAGAAGATCTGACTTGCAACTTTTGATTTTTTATGCATTTCTGTCTTGACACGGTAGATATCTTTATAGTATGAAGTTCGTTATTTTTAATAAAAAGGAATAAAGTTATGAATACTAAAATTATAACATCGCTTTTTTGGTGTTGGCAGGTTTTAAATTGAGCCTGCCTGCACATATTTAATATATTAGGAATCATAAAGAGCTGTGGGTAAGGAGAAACTTCCCATGGCTTTTTTATTATGTAAACGCGCCATGGGGGTTTCTCCATGGTTTTTTTTAACTGGAAAGGAGAAAATAATATGAAACAGACCAAGGTGTTTTTAAATGAAAGTGAAATGCCCAGGCAATGGTACAACATAGTGGCGGACCTGCCCACTCCAATGAGTCCGCCGCTACACCCGGGAACCGGACAACCCGTAGGGCCGGATGACCTGGCTCCGGTATTTCCAATGAATTTGATCGAGCAAGAGGTTTCGACTGAACGCTGGATTGATATCCCTGAACCAGTTCTGAATAAGTTATGCCTGTGGCGCCCCTCTCCCTTATACCGGGCACGGAATTTCGAGAAGTTGCTGGATGCCCCGGTTAAAATTTATTACAAGAACGAAGGGGTAAGCCCTCCGGGCTCCCATAAGCCCAACACCGCGGTTGCTCAAGCCTATTATAATAAAGTTTTCGGTATAAAACGGCTGTCAACGGAAACCGGCGCCGGACAGTGGGGCAGTGCGTTAAGCATGGCCTGTCAGATGTTCGGCCTTGAATGCCGGGTCTTTATGGTAAAAATAAGCTACGAACAAAAGCCGTATCGCCGGCTCATGATGATGACGTGGGGTGCGGATTGTATTCCGAGCCCGAGTAATTTAACGCAAGCAGGAAGAAAAATTCTTGAAGAACATCCGGATTCACCCGGAAGTCTTGGGATGGCAATCAGTGAAGCCATAGAAGATGTGGTGGGTGATAAAGATGCTCGCTATTCTCTGGGGAGCGTATTAAACCACGTTCTTTTGCATCAAACAATTATTGGCCTGGAAGCGCAAAAACAATTAGAAAAAATCGGTGATTATCCTGATATCGTTATGGGGTGCGCCGGCGGCGGGAGTAATTTTGCCGGCCTGTGTCTTCCTTTTGCTCGAGATAAAATCCATGGCAAGCAAATTTCCATTGTTGCCGCTGAGCCAACCTCATGTCCAACCATGACACGCGGCCCTTTTGCCTATGATTTTGGCGATACGGCAATGACTA
>CAZKDT010000378.1:0-2530 GCA_964551515.1 uncultured Desulfobacteraceae bacterium
ACCTAACACCTGGATTGCTTGAGCTAAATCACCAACAATCTTGATTTACACCCTATGTGATGTTGTCTAAACCCGCTCCAATTAAGTTTTTTAAAAAATCTCATTAATTTTTATGGAAGATTCAGGTTTTAGAAAGGAACCCAATATGCTTATTAATGAATTCCCTGACATAAACCAATTTCGCCATATGGCAAAACAAAAAAATGTAATTCCGGTCTGCGTCGAAATCCTTGCAGATACAAACACACCGGTCTCTCTTTTAAATAAGATCTATAAAAACAACGGCGCTGCGTTTCTATTCGAAAGCGTCGAAGGGGGTGAGCGGTGGGGAAGGTACAGTTTTCTGGGTGTCTCCGCCCGAACCCATATACGGATATTCCCTCAATTTGTGGAAGTCCGGGAAAACAGTACCCTGGAACAAATTCCTCATCACGGGAATCCCCTTTACGTCCTGAAAACATTGATGGACAAGTATCGACCGGCTCACGTACCCGAACTTCCCAGATTCTGGGGAGGAATGGTAGGATATTTAACTTATGAAATGGTTTCTTTTTTTGAATCAATCCCCAACCTTCTCCCGGAAAATAAACCGATTGCTCATTTCATTATACCCGATGAGCTGCTTATTTTTGACAATATCAGGCATACATTACTCGGGGTTGTTATCGCCTTTATCGACAACCCGGACTATGTGGATCAAGCATTTCATTCGGCGACACTCCGCATCAAATCACTTCTGCGAGAAATGGAACGGCCTTTGCCTGAAGGAGACCGTCATCCTATCCATACCGAATTTACACTCAAACCATCTTTGGGAGCCGGTATTTTCCGTTCCCTTGTACAAAAGGTAAAAGAATATATCCGGGCCGGTGATGTCATCCAGACCGTCATTTCCATGCCTTTTTTATGTACACCGCCGCCAGATCTCTGGGCGCTTTACCGAGCGCAACGATTCATTAATCCCTCTCCCTATCTTTATTTCCTAAGTCTCGATGAGATGACTCTCGTGGGATCTTCACCGGAGACCATGGTAAGGCTGGAAAACGGCGTCGCCACCCTTCGCCCCATTGCCGGCACACGCCCCAGAGGGAAAAACGAGCAGGAAGACAGGTCTCTGGCCAATGAGCTTCTTGCGGATGAAAAAGAACGGGCGGAACACCTTATGCTGGTCGATCTGGGTCGTAATGATCTGGGGCGCGTGGCAGAGGTGGGAACGGTCCAGGTAACGGATTTGATGATAGTGGAACGTTATTCTCATGTAATGCATCTGGTATCTAATATATGTTGCGATCTGAAATCAGAATATGATGCCTGGGATTTGCTTCGGGCTACCTTTCCTGCCGGAACATTATCCGGAGCTCCCAAAATAAGGGCCATGGAAATTATCGCAGAACTGGAAAAAAGACCCCGGGGTCCTTATGGCGGCGCCGTAGGATATATTTCTTTCCACGGAAATATGGACATGGCCATTACCATCCGGACGGCCAGTATTGAAAATGGGCGACTGACGGTTCAGGCAGGCGCCGGAATCGTTGCCGATTCCGATCCGGAACGGGAACGGATAGAAACCGTCAATAAAGCAATGGCCATGCAAAAAGCACTGCAACTGGTTCAGAAGTCATATGAAAAATAGTAACTGTTAACGGTTCAAAGGTCACGGTTCAAAGGTTGGGGGATTTGCGGTTTCCGCATTCTGAAAAATGAAGCCAAGATGTTGAGGAAGACAATGGGCTGAAGGTACAAATACAAGGTGCTGGTAGATTATCTTTAATCTTGATCTGAATGCCAACAATTTCTTTTCTTATCAGCATAGCTCAAACGAGCTGTCGCTGATGTTGAAAGCGAGAACATGTAAAATATCTCAAGCTCATTAACCCTGAACCTTTGAACCCTGAACCCTTGAACGGTTATGAAAAATAAAGGAGGATAAAACATGATCATAATGATAGACAATTATGATTCATTCACTTACAACCTAGTACAATATCTGGAGCAAATCGGCGTTGTTGTCAAAGTTATCCGGAATGACGTCGCCTCCATTTCAGAATTTATTTCATGGAGTCCAACCGGAATTGTTATATCACCCGGGCCGGGAAGGCCGGAAAATGCGGGGCTAACTCTTACGTTAATAAAACATTTTTCCGGGAAGATACCGATCCTCGGGGTATGCCTGGGCCATCAAGCTATAGCAGCTGCTTTTGGCGGGAAAGTGGTCTCCGCCAAGAGGCTTATGCACGGTAAAACATCCATGATTTACTCTGACGGGAAAATGCTGTATCAGGGAATTCGTAGCCCCTTTGAAGCAATGCGGTATCACTCACTGGCTGTTTCAAGAGAAAATTTTCCCGAATGCCTGGAAATAAGCTCGGAAACAGAAGACGGGGAAATTATGGGAATCAGGCATGTAAACCATCCCACAGAAGGGATTCAATTTCACCCGGAATCTATTATGACCCGCGTGGGCAAACGGCTTCTTAGAAATTTTCTCAATAATCTTAAAACCTAAGCCGGACAAACCGGCCTCCGGCTC
>CAZKDT010000379.1:0-2502 GCA_964551515.1 uncultured Desulfobacteraceae bacterium
ATGTTTGCACGCAGTCCTGAAACACAGATCATCTCCGGACTTTTTGAGAACTTACTTTCAAGCTCAATAAGCTCAAGGATGTTTGCATTGGGAGGTTACGCTCTTTCATGCTGTTAGAGATTTTGATAGAGAGGAATTACACCAGGCTGAAAAATCCATGGAATATGTCTTCGAGGAGGTTTCCGGTCATCTGGAGAAGGCCGGTTTTAATAGTAATCAAATCACTACCAGGATGATTACCGGAGTACCCGGCCGAGCCGGGGCTATTGTTGTAGAAGCTCTTAAGGAGGGATATGGGACTATTGTTGTAGGTCGAAGAGGTTTGTCTCATGTGGAAGAGTTCTTTATGGGTCGTGTGAGCAACAAGGTTATTCAGATGGCGAGGGAAATAGCGGTTTGGCTGATAACATAATTCTCATATGAAACTACAAGATCAAAGTTTTTTTTCGATTAAACTGGCCGCTTTTCAGACCAGCGGCGGTGCTTGCAAGAAAAAACAATGATAAATCAGGTTCCTTCCAGAGAAATGCAATGTATTTTTAATCCAAATTATGAATACTTGCAAGTCAGACAGACTTGACGGTCTCGTAAAAAGTCCAACTTCTGCGTTGTGCTGCATTTTGCAATCATTCAACGTACGAAAAGTACGCTCCCAACGGGACCGGCGGATAGCCGATGATTACAAAATTTGTACGCCTTGAATTTGAACTTTTTACGAGTTCATCAAAATTGGTGCTTGCAGAATTTACAGCTTAAGCAGTCTTGCAGCGTTCCGGCCGCAAATAGAGTCAACTTCATCTTGTGGCAGGCCGGTTTTTTCAAGCTCTTTAAAGTATCTTGCAGGTTTTAACAGGGGAAAGTCACTGCCAAAAAGAATCTTTTCCAGGCCGGCAATCTCTTTTGCATACCGGTATATTTGAGGATCATAAAGAAACGGGGATGCTGCCGTATCAAAATATACATTTTCAAGGGATTCTTTTACATCCTTTTTTAAAAGATTGAAAAAGAAAATTCCGCCGCCCCAATGAGCCAGAACGATTTTATTTTCCGGAAATCTTTTGATAAGATCATAGATCTGTTTCATGGTATTCGGCGTTTTGCCCGGATAGATGTGTCCCACCGGTTCATTGGTGTGGATCAAAAAAGGCAGGTCCCTGTTGCGGCAGATTTCCATAAGAGGGACCAACTTATCCAGAGCGGTGTCGTCAATTCCGGATTCATAGAAAGCGATTTCTCCGATCCCCAAAAGCCCCCCTTCTATACAACGGACAGCTTCAGGAACGGCCTCCCCATGAAACGGGTCAAAACATGCCAAACCGATAAGCTGCTCCGGGTATCTGGCAACGACTTCCATGATGTAGTCGTTTTGAACTTGGAATGTTTTCTTGGTTTTCCATGGAAAACCAAACACAACCGATTTATCGACACCCTGTTCATCCATTGAAGCCACGATCTCTGTTGCACCCACCAGTTTTGACCCGGGTGAACTATATAAAAGTTTGAATGCAGATTCATTGAGAAAATATTTTTGTCTGTTTTCACGGATGGCTTTCGGGAAAATATGCGTATGAAAATCTATGATCATTTTTATCCACCTCTATTCCAGATGATTTTAAACAAGAACGGTAGGTCCTTTTATTTTTTCCATTACCAGAATATATTAATTAATATCATATTATACCTAAATTCTGCAAGCCTTGTATTTGTCGGATATACAAGGCACCCATCGTGGAGCCGTTAGGTGATATGTTTTTATCAATTTAAATATGTTTGACACCCACCCCTGTCTGTGTGCGGACACACAAAAGGCCGACATCATTTTTATCCATCCTTCCCAGTTCATTCGAAAATTTGTTTAACCGGGCGTCACGCTCATAACAAGTTGCCGACGTTGGCCGGCAAGCTGTTGACTTTACAACCTGTAAAAAAGACTTACACCCATTCATTCCAAATTTTAGTAGCCATATTTTTTTTGAAACATAATTTTTATATTATATCAAAAGGTTAAGGATATATCTCGATGGGGCTTTATTTTGGGACGGTTGTTGCTTTTAAAGAAAGCGGGTGGCTTATCCCCGGATTCTAAATGAAACGAATTGTTCATAACACTCTCGAAAAAACTGAAAATTACAAAAACACATTTATAGGGTGATAACTTGCTAAAAACCGATGATCAGCTTCATGGAATGGGTAAAATTTCGACGGTTATAACTGATTTGCCCGGATAAAGAATTTTGTTGACCACGAAAGTCGTGGTCTGAAAGGAGGCAACTTCTATGATAGAAGGAATTAAAATCCTGCTTGTGGATGACGAAGAATATTTTATTGAATTTTTGTCCCAGTCCACAAGGGATATTCAAGCCGTATCGTAAAAAGACAGCCGCAGCTTTTGTGGTTGGACCAATGTGGCAATTGAGCAACTCTGCTTTAGCTGCCTGGATGACCGTGCGCCTGCATTTAGGACAAAATGCCTGATGATGCCTGAAAATATCGCCACCGGTA